>CALATR010000118.1 GCA_937891875.1 uncultured Pseudomonadota bacterium
ACCGGTCGCCCTGCAGGCTGCCGCCGAGCGGCACGGCTACACCTCGACCCGCGCTCGCGACCTCGTGGCTCGTGCCCAGGCGCTGGCCGACGACTCTGATGGGCCGAACAGCCCGACCGACCTCGCAACCGTGGAGGAGCTGTGGCGGATCACGTCCACGACCCCGGAGAGCTGAACCCCCCGGCCACGCCGCCGACACCCGGAACGGCGACCGACGCCGAAGTCCGGGCGTTTGCGGCTACTTTCCAGCAGATCATCACCGAGATCGAGCGGGTGCTGCTGGGCCAGGAGGCCGTCGTGCACGCGACCCTGGTCGCGCTGTTCGCCGGGGGACACGTGCTGCTGGAGGGACCGCCCGGCCTGGGCAAGACCCTGCTTGCCCGAACCATCTCGCGCACCATGGGCGTGCCGTTCCGCCGCATCCAGTTCACGCCGGACCTGATGCCGAGCGACGTCACCGGCGGCAACGTCTTCAACCAGAAGATCGACGCCTTCGAGTTTCACGCCGGTCCGGTCTTCACGTCCATCCTGCTCGCCGACGAGATCAACCGGGCGCCGGCCAAGACCCAGGCGTCCCTGCTCGAGGCCATGAGCGACCGCCAGGTGACCGTGGACGGCCAGACCCGCCTGCTGCCGCGGCCGTTCTTCACCATGGCCACCCAGAACCCGGTCGAGAGCGAGGGCACCTACCCCCTGCCCGAGGCCCAGCTGGACCGCTTCATGATGAAGGTGCTGGTCGGACATCCCACCGAGGACGTCGAGATCACCCTGCTGCGCAACGTACGCGACGGCTTCGACGCCTCCGACCTGGACGCGATGCACCTCGCGACCGTGGCCGACGCCAGGCGCATCGAGGCCATGCGCCAGGTGGCCCGCCGGGTCCGGGTCGACGACGAGATCCTGGCCTACGTCGCCCGGATCGTCGGCCGCACCCGCGAGCATGCCGCGGTCGATCTGGGCGCTTCGCCGCGCGCTTCCATCGCCCTGCTCCTGTGCGCCCAGGTCCTCGCGGCGGCCGAGGAGCGCACCTACGTCGTGCCTGACGACGTCAAGGAGCTGGCGTCCCCGGTCCTGCGCCATCGCTTCCTCATGCAGCCCGACGCCGAGCTGGAGGGCGTGCGGCCCGACGACGTCGTCCGCGAGATCCTGCAGGACGTGCCCGTGCCCGGAGGCGAGCGCGGATGATCCCGTCCGGCCGGCTGGTACTGGCGGCCTGTGTGCCGCTCGGCCTCGCGCTCCTCGTGCTCGCCGACCCCTGGTTCACCGTCCCCGTGGTGGCGCTGGACCTGGTGTTGCTGGCGGTCGCGATCGGCGATCGCCTTGCGGTTCGGGGCGGGGTCGAGGTGGAGCGCCAGTTCGCGCCGGTGCAGGCCGTGGGGCGAGACTTCCCGGTCGAGCTGCGCCTCACAGCCCCGCGGGCGATGCGCGTGCGGATCACCGATGACGCCCCGGGAGAGGCGGAGGGCCTGCCGCTCACCGTGCGCGTGCCCGCAGGGGGTGCGGTGGCCGTCACCTACCGCCTCACCGTGCCCCAGCGGGGCGCGCACCCCTTTGGCCCGGTGACCCTGCGCTGGAGCTCCCCGCTGGGTCTGTGGCAGGGGCAGCAGCGGCACGACATCGAAGGAAGTGTCCGGGTCTACCCGAGCTTTCGCCAGCTACGCAGCTGGGGTCTCCTCGCCCGCGAGGACGAGCGCCGCCTGCCGGTCCGGGTGCGCCGCCGCCCGGGCGGGGAGAACGAGTTCGAGCGGCTCCGCCCCTATGTTCGTGGCGACTCGTACCGGCACATCGACTGGCGGGCGACCGCGCGGCGAGCCCAGCTGATCAGCCGTGACTTCGGCCAGGAGTCGAACCAGAACGTCATCTTCCTCATCGACTCGGGCCGCATGATGTCCTCCCGTGGCGAGGGCTTGACCGCGTTCGACCACGCGCTCGACGCGGCCGTGATGATGGGTCAGGTCGCCCTGCGCCACGGCGATCGGGTGGGCCTGCTGGTCTACGACGATCGTGTCCGAGCCTGGCTGCCGCCCAAGGGAGGCGCGCGTGGCGGCTCCCGGCTGATCCGGGCGACCTACGACGTCTTTCCCTCGCTGCGGGAGCCCGACCACGCCCTCGCCCTGCGCTGGCTCTCCCAGCGGGTGCGCCGCCGCAGCCTGGTGATCCTGCTGACCAGCGTGGTCGACGACGTGAACGCCGAGGCGGGCAAGGCGATCGTGGACGCGATGGCCAGCCGCCACCTGCCGCTCGTGGTGTGGCTGCGCGACACCGGGCTCGAGAGACTGGTGGATGCACCGCGGCGCACCCGCCAGGACGTCTACGACGCGGGGGCTGCCGCCGAGCTGCTCGTTCGCCGGGAGGATCACCTGGCGGCGCTGCGCAAGCGGGGCGCGCTGGTGATCGACGCAGAGCCCGAACAGGTGACCCCGCGATTGTTGAGCCGGTACCTGGAGATCAAGGCGCGGCGTTTGCTGTGAGGCTCCGAGCGGGGCAAAGCGGGGCCGGAAACTCGCGGTCCGCTCGCGGGGGATCGGGTTGCCCACGCCCGTCCCGTCGAGCGCTTCGGGCCTGATTCACACATTCTGGACGATCGCTGGGCTACCCTGCTCGGCGCTGACTTCCTCGGAGTGCCCATGCATTCGATGATGCGTCCCCTGGTGCTGGCTCTCGCGCTGGCCGTACCGGTCGGCGTCGCCGCCGTGGCCGCCTCCACGCCCGCCCACGCCCAGTCCGGCCCCGCGGTGTTCGCCGCCCCCGGCCTGCTGGAGATCGTGCCCGCGGGGGATGTCATCGGTGACGGCAACAGCCCCGTCACCATGCATGTCATTGCCCTGAAGACCGACGGGCAGCCCTTCACCGGGCTGCGCCTGAAGCCGACGGTCACTCTCGGCTCCGTCGAGGGCTGGTCCGAGGTCAGCCCCGGCATCTACGCGTTCACCTACACCGCTCCCGAGGTCGCCACGACCACCTCGGCCCTGTTCGAGGTGAAGGGCAAGACCGACAGCCGTGTGCCGCTGATGGCCCGCTACAAGGTGCCCGTCCGGCCGCCTACGGCCAAGGGCGTCATGGTCAGCGCCAACCCTCCGCAGCTGGTGCTCGGGCAGGACACCGAGGGCTCGATCTCCTTCGTCCTCGAGAACGCCGTCGGCGACGTCACCGCCGATGACCTGCTGGTCCGCGCCAGCTCCGGCGAGGTCCAGAACCTGACCCACCTCGGCGGCGGCCGCTTCACCGCGCGCTTCATCGCCCCCCGGGTCAACTACCCGCAGCTGTCGCTCATCACCGTGACCGACCTGCGCAATCCGGACACGGTCTTCGGAGCGGTCGCCGTGCCGCTGTCCGGCAAGACCGACTACCCGGTGCAGGCCCAGCCCAACGCCAACGTCGTCCTGCGGATCTCGGGTCGGGAGTACGGCCCGGTGCAGGCGAACGCCGCCGGCCGTGCCATGGTCCCGGTCATCGTGCCGCCCGGCGTGCAGGGCGCCACCAAGGTGGAGATCGCCGGTGGCCAGACCAACGAGGAGGCCATCGACCTGCGTGTCCCCGAGACCCCGCGTCTGACCGTCATTCCCACGCGTCGAGCCATTCCCGCGGACGGGGCGACCGCGGTGCCGGTGCGGGTCGCGGTCTTCACGCCGGACGGCAAGCCCGATCAGGTCGCCAACGTGACCTTCTCGTCGACTGGCGGCACCGTCACCCAGCCCCGTCACGTCGGCGACGGCATCTACGAGGCGCAGTTCACCCCGCGCGCCTCCAACGCCGCCACCACCGCCGAGATCACGGCGGCGCTGACCGGCAGCTCGGTCCAGTCGGACGCCCTCGAGCTCCGCCTCGTGCCGGCCCGTCCGCAGACCGTGAGCCTGCGCGCCCAGCCCGACAAGCTCGTCAAGGGCGCGACCGGCCTGCGCGTGTTCGCGAAGGTGCTTGGACCGAACGGCCAGGGCCTCGACCAGCGCGAGCTCGTGCTGTCCGTCACCGGCGCGTCGGTCAAGGACGGCGTGCAGGACCTCGGCAACGGCGACTACCGGGTCGACTTCAGCGCGAACCCCGGCAGCAGCGTGGACCTGGTCGCGACCATGCGCAGCCCGGTCACGGGCAATCCGCTCGCCAACATCATCATGTTCCCGCAGATCGAGGTCGTGCCCAACGACGGCACCTCCGCGACGCGCGTCACCGTGGTCGCGGTCGACGAGTTCGGCTTCCCGGTGCCCGACACCGACGTCAAGCTCTCCATCGAGACCGGAGACGGCGCCATCCAGCCCGCGGTGCGCACCAACGAGGCCGGCGTCGGGCAGGTCTACTACACGTCGGGCAAGGGCACCGGCCTGGTCCGCATCCGCGCCCGCTCGGGCAACCGCACCGCGCTGATCGCCTTCCTCCAGGGCCCGCCGTCGGTCGCTGGCCGGGACGTGCCGTTCTCCGGTGATCCGGCTGGGATCGCCCTCACCGAGGCCTGGCGCAGCCTGGTCGTGCCTCTGCGCGTCGCGCGTGAGGGGGCCGAGGACACGGTCACCGGCACCACCGACGCCGCGGTCGCCCAGGCTGGCGCGCTCACCCGGGTCGAGGTCCGCGCGGAGCCCGCCACCGTCGCGGCCGGCGGCACCCTGACCCTGCTGATCCAGGCCAAGGACGCCCAGGGCCTCGGCGTCAGCGCGCTCGCATTCGACGTGGTCGCCAACCAGGGCGCCACCGTCAACCGGGTCACCGAGCTGGGCGGCGGCAAGTACAAGGCCGAGATCATCGTGCCCCAGAGCGCTGTCGGCGAGATCAAGGTCAGCGTGGGCTCGGGCGACGTCGCCTCGTTCAGCCGCATCCCCATCTCGGGCGTGGCCGACAACCCGGTCGCCGTGACCGGGCCGGTCGAGAACCCGACCCCGAACCCGACGCCGGACCCGACCCCCACCGACGACGCCGAGCTCACCGGCTACCGCATCCGCGCGGCCTACGTCTCCAGCAGCTACCGCTACCAGCAGGCCCCGCTGCCCGACAACACCGTGCTGCTGCCGGCCATCATCGCGGTCGGCGGGGACAACGGCCAGAAGCGCGCCACGCCCCAGGGCGGTGAGATCGCGGCAGAA
>CALATR010000119.1 GCA_937891875.1 uncultured Pseudomonadota bacterium
GCCTCCGCTGGCCCCCCGGCGGACGTGTTCAGCCTGGGCGTGTTGCTGGTCGAGCTGCTCACCGGCGAGCCTCCTCACGAGGGCGTGCGGGGAGCCGCGTGGCTGGCCGCGGTCGACGAGGCCGATGGGGTTGTTCCCGACGGGGTTCCCGACGCCCTGGCCCCCCTCGTCCGGCGCTGCCTGCGCAGCCGTCCGGAGGATCGCTTCCCCGATGCCGCCGCCCTGCTGGGCGCGATCGAGCCGTCCGAGGCGACCGCCGTGCCGGAGGTGCGCTCGGCGGATCCTGTGCCTTCGACGCGGAAGAGCGCGCTGTCCGGTGCCGTCCCGGTGGGGCTGGTCGGGATCGGAACCCTGGCGCTGGGCTGGGCGCTGGGTGGGGCGCTCACGGCGGGGTGGGGCGCCGGGCCGGCTGGTCCGATCGACGATCCGGCCGCCAGCCTGGAGCGTCGTGCGTGGACCCGGGCGGCGGATCATCCCGGCCAGGCGCTGGCGCTGCTCCGGGCGGCGGCGCACGTCCGCGGCGAGCCCATCCCGGACAGCCTCGTGCTGGACCTGGTCGACCGCGGGGCGGCGGTGCACGTGCTGCCCATGGTCGACAGCGTGCCCGCGGTGGGAGCCAGCGGGGGCCGGGTCGCGGGGATCACGACCGACGGGGAGCTCACCCTGTGGGACGGAACGACCGGGCGGGAGATCACGCACTTCTCGACTGGCGTGTACCAGCCGCGGATGGTGCAGCTGCTGGAGGACGACGGCGGCGTGGTGCTCGACTACCACCACGAGATGGGCAGCTCGCGGACCGAGGCGGTCGCCTGGGACCTGCAGGGTCGGGCGCTGGTCGGGGTGGCGGACGCGGGCGTGCGCATGGCAGCCGGCGAGCACGTCGTAGCGGTGGTCGGCGAGGAGGTGATCGCCTGGGACCGCACCGGCGCCGAGGCATGGCGGCTTGCGGCCAGTCCGCGCGCCGTCCTGGTCGCCGCGGAGCCCGGGTCGGTGCACGTGCTGGACGGGCCGCTCGGGCGTCAGGTCCGGCTGCGGGATGGGCGGGAGATCGGGAGGTTCGAGGCACAGGATGCGCTGATCAGTCTCGCGCCCGATCGCGGCGCGGCGGTCGCGCGCACCGCCGGCCGGACTCGCTGGGTGGGGGCGTCGGGACAGACCCTGGGGTGGTCCGACGCCGTCGTGTCCCGGGATGCGGTCGCGTGGCCGCCGGGCGGTGGGCGGGTCGCGCTGTGGTCCCCGCGCGCCTCGGAGGTCGAGCTGCTGCAGGTCGACGGCGCCGCACGACTCGACGCCCACGAGCGGCAGGGGGCGCTCGCGCGCTTCCTCGACGATGGTCACCTGGTCAGCACGTCCTGGGACGGCCAGGTGCGCCTGTGGGGCGAGCGCGGCCAGCTGCTGCACACCCTCGCGCGCCACGGGGGCCTGGTGCCTTCCCTCGAGGTCGACGGCGACCGGCTCGTGACCGGCTCGCTGGACGGCACCGTGCGGATCTGGGCCCGCCCCGACCGCCTGCTCGGCGCCCTCGCGACCCACGAGGCCCTGGGCCTGTCCCGGTCCCGGCGGGTCGTCGGCGATGGGCCCCACGTCTATTTTGCGCTTCCAGGGGGGGATCTGCTGGGCTGGCATCCGGGTGCCGAGCTCCCCGAGCGCTTCGCGACCAGCGCCGAGGCGGCGGTGAGTGCGGCGGGCGGAGGCACTGTGGCGGCGGGCGCGTGGGAGGGCGAGGTGCATGCCTGGCGGGACGGGCAGCGGGTGCGGCTCGGGGTCGTGCA
>CALATR010000120.1 GCA_937891875.1 uncultured Pseudomonadota bacterium
CGGCTCGGCAGCGTCGAGGAGCTGGCGTCCAACTACACGATCCTGGTCGACAAGGCGCTGTGGGGCCCCGCCGTGCTCCTGGGCCTGATGGGCGCCACCTTCAGCTCCGCCCTCGCGACCCTGGTCGGCGCCCCGCGGATCCTCGCGGCCCTGGCCCGCGACGAGGTGCTGCCCGGCGGCCGATCCCTCGCCGATCCCGGCGCCAACGGGGAGCCGCGCCGCGCCCTGGCCGTCACCGCCGCCATCGTGCTCGTGACCCTGGCTCTGCGCGACATCAACCTGGTCGCCCCGCTGGTGACCCTGTTCATGCTCATCTCCTACGCCGTGCTCAACGGGGTCGTCCTGGTCGAGCAGGGGCTCGGGCTGATCAGCTACCGGCCCACCCTGCGCCTGCACCTGGCCGTCCCCGCGATCGGGCTCATCGGCTGCATCATCGCGATGTTCGTCGTCAATCCGCTGTTCAGCCTGGTCGCCTGGGCGGTGATCGGCGCGCTGTATCTGTGGATCCTGCGGCGGGGCATCGAGCGGCACACCGAGGATGTGCGCAGCGGCGTGCTGGTCGCGATGGCGGAGTGGGCCGCCCGCCGGGTCACCGCCCTGGACGTGGTCAACCTGCGCGCGTGGAAGCCCAACCTGCTGGTCCCCGTCCGCGACCCGACCGAGCTCCAGGGCCTGTTCGGGCTGCTCTCCGCCCTGGCCGCGCCGGAGGGCTCGGTGAAGGTGCTCGGCATCGCGCCGGACTCCGGGGACGAGGGCTACCGGCGGCGGGTGAAGGAGCTGGCGGGGAGCCTGTCGCACAGCGCGGGGCTGTTCACGACCTGGTCGGTGGTGGACGCGGTGGGCTTCACCGCGGGAGTGGTCAGCAGCATCCAGGCGCTGGGCAGCGCGTTCTTCCGGCCCAACGCGGTGGTCCTGCGGGCGCCGATGTCCGAGGAGCACGACCAGGATCTGCACGACGTCCTGCGCGAGGCGAAGCGGCTGCACATCGGGATCGTGCTGGTCGCGATGCACCCGTCGGCCGGCCTGGGGCGCCAGCAGGTGGTCAACGTGTGGCTGCATCCCCAGCGCGCCGACGAGGACGTCGAGCAGGCGTTTGCGCGGTCCAACCTGGATCTTGCACTGCTCACCGCGGTCCGCCTGGCCCGGCGCTGGAACGCGCACCTCAACCTGGTGAGCGCGGTGGACCACCCCGATCGGGTGGCCGGGAACACCGCCTACCTCACCGCGATCCGAGAGCGGGCACGGATCCCGGAGGCGCGGATCCTGGTGTTGGTCGGTCCGATCGACGCGGTGGTGAACGAGGTGCCCCAGTCCGATCTCGACCTCTTCGGCCTGGGCGCCGAGCCGGACCTGGAGCGGGTGCGCGCGCTGGTCCGGGGGACGCGCTCGTCGTGCCTGTTCCTGTCCGACTCGGGCCAGGAGAGCGCGTTCGCGTGAGTACCGCCGGGCGGTGGTCTCCGAGTCCACCCCCTGTCGAGCGCCCCGCGCTGAACCGAACGCTCGTCTGACAACCGCCTTTCGGAACCGACCCCCCGATCGGGTGCCTGAGCAGGTCGGCGTTTCGACCGGTTTTTTCCGACGCCGGTCGGATGATACGCTCCTCCTGCCCCACTCCTCGGAGGTACCCATGGGCCTGGCCCAGAGCCGCACTGCGGCAAGCACTGACGTGTCCACACAGAGTACCGGTGGCAATCCGGTCCTCTCGTCCAACCAGGACCAGCTCGAACAGGCGGGCGAGCTGGACGCCGAGACCCTCGAGGCGGCAGGCGCCCGCGTCGCCGAGCTGCTCGAGGAATACCTCTCCCTGCAGGTGAACGCGCCCGCCGCCTACCTCCCCGAGGTCGACGAGGCCGAGCCCGAGGTCGATCCGAGCGCCGGCACCAACGCGACCCAGGGCAGCGGCACCGACGACCAGAGCACCGACGACACGCCCGAGATCGTCCTGCCGGACCCGATCCCGGTGACCTTCCAGTCCCCCTACTGGACCGACCGCTGGGGGGCCGCCGACAGCGACTTCCCGACGGTGCGCGAGGGCGTCACCGCGGCCCTGCTCGACGGCCAGCCCGCAGGCCGCGGACGGGGCTCGCCCGAGGAGATGGAGACCGTCGTGCAGGCGGGTCTCGACTCCCGCGAGATCGCACCTCCACCGCCGCTTCCCGGGCCGGACAGCCCCATGACCGCCGGGGAGTGGGAGGGCATCATCGAGTCGTGGATGCAGACCAACGGCGTCGGCATCGACTGCTCTGGCTTCGTGACCCAGGCGCTGACCGAGCTGGGCGTAGAGACCAACTTCATCGGCACCCTGACCGGCATCGGCCCGGACCAGTACTACAACGTGCTCCAGGGCTACGACGTCGACCCCATGGACATCCAGCCGCTCGACATCATGTACCTGGGCACCCCCACCGACGACTCGGCCGCGGAGCCCCGCCACGTCCGGATCGTCATCTCCGCGGAGACGGTCGACGGCGGCCGCGAGTTCATCACCGCCGAGTCGAGCTGGACCCCGCGGGCGGGCGAGGATCCCTCCGCCGCCATCCTCGCCGGCCGCGGTCCCCGCGAGCACCAGTGGCGCTACGCCGATGGGCAGCTCTACGAGCGCGCGCCCGGCAGCACCGCGTGGACCGAGAGCGCGGAGGATCCCGCGTACATGCGGATCCTCGACGATGGCCGCGCCAACCTGCCCTCGGAGGACACGCCGCCGGCCGAGTAGCTCATACGCCTCTTTTCACCGACGCTTTCCCTCTCTCCTCGGAGGTCCCCATGTCGTCGCACCAGCACCGTTCCCAGTCCGGGACGAGCGACACCACCACCACCACGCTGGACCCGGTCGCACAGGCGGTCGATCCCGGCAGCAACCAGTTCATGCAGGACCAGATGGGTCAGCCGGAGGAGGCCCCGCGCGGCACCGCCGGCGACATCGCCATGTGGCTGCGCATGGCGACCCACCTGGCCGAGTCCGGCAGCATCGGCGTGCCCTTCGTCAGCAGCAAGCTGCGCCAGGCGAAGGAAGAGCTGATGAGCGCGTGGGGCGACCCGGACGTCATCAACCAGCGGGACGCGCTGAAGGACGACATCGTCGCCGCGGACAGCGCGGTCATCGACAGCCTGGCCCGCCGCGCCGAGGCGATGGTCGGCGACGACTCGGTCGATCTCACCACTGCCATCGCCTTCCCCCAGGACGTCCGCCTGCTGCTCCACGACCTGGGCCCGGCGAACCCCGAGGGCAGCCACCCCAACCCGTGGTCCTTCTCCGACGCCGTGCAGTCCGCCGGCATCACCCGCATCGCCGGGATCCAGAGCGACATGGTGGTCGCCCTGCAGGCCCGCTTCGAGCCGGACGAGATCCTGGCCGAGCTCCAGCGCAACGCCGCCGAGGGCGCGGAGGAGCTGTGGGAGCAAGGCGATCGCGATGCGGGCGAGTTCCGTGAAGCCGCCGGTACGAGCGGCAACTTCGACTGGTGCGGCATGTTCACCGTGAGCCAGTACAGCTTCACCGGGCTGGACGGACAGCTCCGCAGCGGCTTCTGGGAGACCCGCAACGTGCAGGACTTCTTCGACGTCGGCCGCTCCGGCGCGCCGCGCAACTCGGCCCGGGTGCCCCTGTGGATCGAGGTCACCGGAGACAGCGCGGTCGACACGGCCGCCGCCGAGACCGACCAGGACGGCCGGCAGTGGATGCACCTGGCCGACTACCACGCCGCCCGCGGCAGCGAGCGCTCGTGGGTGGATGCATCCCAGCTGAACGGCTCGAACGTCCGCACCGGCGATGCCGTCCTGGCCGGCCCCACCGCCGACAACCCCACCCACATCGCCATGGTCCACACCGTGTTCGGCGAGGCCGTCGAGATCGTGACGGTCGAGGGCAACGCGTCCGGGATCGCCTACGTCGGCGAGGGTGCTGCGGGCGGTCCGCAGGCCGTCGCGGACGCGACCACCAACGACGCCTCCGAGCTGGCGCCGAGCGGGGAGCAGGCGGTGCACATGAACGACTTCCTCGCCGACGGGGACGGGCTCACGTCCAGCACCGGCCACCGCTACGAGCTGTCCGGTCGCGGCCGCCCGTCCCTGGTCGACTTCGAAGCCCACAACTACGCCATCGCGCAGCCGAACCCGAACGCGTCCGCCGACGAGAACACCGGTTCGACCGATGTCTAAGGGGCCTCCGGGCCGCGACTGGCGGCGGGAAGACGCTGCGCCAAACCATCGCGAATGACACCTTCTCCCACTCGATCCGCCTTCGGCGTGTCTCATGGCGGTGTCATTCGCGCGGCTTGTCTTGCTACGGCCCCTTCGGTCGCCCCGCTTCGCGGGACGATCTCGGCGTTCTAGCAGTCCTCCGGTCTCGCTGCGCGGCCCGAAGGCCAGCTAGACGTCCAGGTTCCGCACTGCCAGCGCGTTCTGCTGGATGAAGTCGCGGCGCGGCTCCACGGCGTCGCCCATCAGGACGGTGAACATGGTGTCCGCGGCCAGCAGATCGTCGACCTCGACCACCTGGAGCGTCCGGTTCTCCGGGTCCATCGTGGTCTCCCAGAGCTGGTCCTTGTTCATCTCGCCCAGGCCCTTGTAGCGCTGCACGTCCCAGCCGCGCTGGCCGAGGTGTAGCAGCGCCGCGTGCAGGTCGAGCCAGGTCGCGACCTCGCGCTCCTGGCTGCCCACGCGCAGGCTGATGGGCAGGGGGGCGATCGCGGACATGGTTCGCCACGCGTCGCCGAGGGTGCGGTTGTCCTGCACACCCTGGTGGCGCTTGAACCGGACCAGCTTCTCGTCACCCTGGAAGATCAGGGTCATGACCAGCTCGTCTTCGTCGTCATCGACGTCCATGGACGTGATCCGGTAGTCCGGCCGCGTGTTCGCCAGGTGCGCCTTGAGCGCCTGACCGGCCTCCATGAGCTCGCCGTCGACGGTGCCGCCGCCGGTGACCTCCAGCCACGCGTCGAGCACGTCCGGCGGGAAGCGCCGCTCCAGGCGGAGCACCTTCTCGCGGTACTTCTCGAGGGTTGCGACCAGCTGACTCTCGACCTCGTCGCTGAGGTCCTGCCCGTCGCCCGTGACCACGGTGACGTTGCGCACGGCCTGCTCGAAGAAGAACTCCCGCATGGCCGCCTCGTCCTTGAGGTACTGCGCGGAGCGGCCGCGCTTGACCCGGTAGAGCGGAGGCTGAGCGATGAAGAGGTGGCCGTTCTGCACCAGCTCCGGCATCTGCCGGTAGAAGAACGTGAGCAGCAGCGTGCGGATGTGGCTGCCGTCGACATCGGCATCCGTCATGATGATGATCCGGCCATAACGCAGCTTCTCCGGATTGAACTCCGGACCGATGCCGCACCCGAGCGCGCTGATGATGGCGCGGACCTCGTTGTTGGCCAGCATCTTGTCGAAGCGGGCCTTCTCGACGTTGAGGATCTTGCCCCGCAGCGGCAGGATCGCCTGGTACTTCCGATCGCGACCGCCCTTGGCGGAGCCGCCGGCGGAGTCACCCTCGACCAGGTACAGCTCGCACTTGTCGGGGTCCTTCTCCTGACAGTCGGCCAGCTTGCCGGGCAGATCACCGCCCTCCAGGGGCGACTTGCGACGGGCCAGATCGCGGGCCTTGCGGGCGGCCTCGCGGGCGCGGTTCGCCTCGACCGCCTTGGTCACGATCATCTTGCCGACCTGGGGGTTCTCCTCCAGGAAGTAGCCGAGCACCTCGGCGGTGATGCCCTCGACGAGCCCCTTCACCTCGGAGTTGCCGAGCTTGGTCTTGGTCTGCCCCTCGAACTGCGGCTCGGGTATACGGACCGACAGGACGGCGGTGAGTCCCTCGCGGATGTCGTCCCCGCCGAGGTTCTCGTTCTTGTTGCCCTTGAGCAGGCCGTTCGCCTGGGCGTAGCCGTTGATGGAGCGGGTGAGTGCGGCCTTGAGGCCCGAGACGTGGGTGCCGCCCTCGATCGTGTTGATGTTGTTCACGAAGCTCGACAGCGACTCGTTGTACGCGGTGGTCCACTGCAGGGCGAGGTCCACCTGCACGCCGTCCCGCTCCCCCTGCACCCGCACCGGCTCGTCGTGCAGCGCGGTGCGCGAGTTGTTGAGGTACTGCACGAAGCTGACCAGGCCGCCGTCGTAGCGGAACTCGTCCCGCAGATCGTCCCGCTCGTCCTTGATGGTGATGGACACGCCGGGGTTGAGGAAGGCGAGCTCGCGCAGGCGCTCGACCAGCTTGTCGTAGCTGAACTCGACGGTCTCGGTGAAGATCACCGGGTCGGGCTGGAAGTGCACCCGGGTGCCGCGGCGCTTGCGGCCGTCCTCCTTGACCGGGGCCTCCCCGTCCTGCTCGAGGTCCGTCGCCGGCACGCCGCGGGCGTAGCGCTGCTGGTAGTGCAGGCCGTCCCGCCAGATCTCGAGCTGCAGCCACTCGGAGAGGAAGTTCACACAGGAGACGCCGACGCCGTGCAGGCCGCCGGAGACCTTGTACGACGAGTCGTCGAACTTGCCGCCCGCGTGCAGCACCGTCATGACGACCTCGGCAGCGGGGCGGCCGGTGTCGGGGTGGATGTCCGTCGGGATGCCGCGTCCGTTGTCGCTGACCGAGAGCGAGCCGTCCTCGTGGATGACCACCGCGATGGTGTCCGCATGCCCGGCCATCGCCTCGTCGATCGAGTTGTCCACGACCTCGTAGACCAGGTGGTGCAAGCCGCGGGGACC
>CALATR010000121.1 GCA_937891875.1 uncultured Pseudomonadota bacterium
GAGCCCCTGCCTGCCGAGGACGAGCCGGGAGATCGCCTGCTCAAGGGCGGGTGCTGGCACTTCCCGGGCTCGGCCGCCCAGGCGAGCACGCGCGCTCGCTACTTCCAGGGGCGGGTGAGCGATCTGGCCGGATTCCGATTGGTCGTGGAGCCGAGATGGGACCTGCTACCCACCGAGCACGAGTGAGCCTGGTCCTGGATGACGGGAGCGAGGCGGACCTGCACCCTGGCGACTTCATCGGACGGGCAGGCACCGCTACCCTCCGGCTCGACGACCAGCGGGTCAGCGAGGCGCACGCGATGGTGAGCCTCCGGGACGGCCGCCTGTGGCTCATCAGCCTCCGCGGCCTGCTCCTGGTGGACGGGGAGACCACCTCGGCCGTCGTGCTCGAGCCGGGCCTGGACGTGTGGCTCGCCGATGGGGTCTGTCTCGGCGTGAGCGGCGTCGACGTGCCGGACCGCATCCTGGCCATCGAGGGCGACGGCCTCGAGCGTCAGGTGCTCACGGGGCAGTCCAGCTCGCTCCTGGTCGAGCCCGCCGTCGTCGTGCGCGCCGGGTACGTGCCCGACGCCGCCGCAGCGCTGTGGAGCGACGGCGAGGCCTGGCGGGTACGGGTCGGTGAGGGCGAGGTGCAGGTCCTGGACGAGGGCGTGCACTGGGACGTCGGAGCCAGACGCTTCCGCGCCGTGACCGTACCCCTCGCGGCTGCCGGGGTGCAGCCCACGCGCCTGCGGGGCCGCCTGCACGGTCCCCTGCGCATCGTGGCGCGCTTCGACGCCGTGACCCTGTTCCGTGACGGGCTGCCTCCGATCGCGCTGTCCGGCGTGCTCGCGCGGATCGTCAGCGAGCTCGCGACCCTCGGCGGGCCGACCCACTGGTCCGTCGTCGCCGCGGAGCTCTGGCGCGACCCCAACGAGGTCGCCGTGCGGCGGCGCTGGGACAAGAACCTGTCCCGCCTCCGCCGGGTGCTCCGGGAGCACGGCGTCCGGCCGGACCTGATCCGGCCCGACGGCAACGGGTTGATCGAGCTGTTCCTCTACGAGCACGACGAGGTGGTGGACGAGACGTGAGGGGTGCGCCGCGGACGCTGCGTTAGTCCTCCCCATGACCTACGATCCCGACCAGCAGCCCGACGCCGCCTGGTGGCTCGAACTCGACGAGTCCGAGCGCATCGAGCAGGTTCACAGCGCACTCTCAGCCCGCGGTGAAGAGCCTCCTCCGGTGCGCGCCACGGTGCAGGCGGTCGTCGAGACCCAGATCGCCGCGTACGAGCCTCCCGCGGTGCGCCGCGCCGCCGAGCGCCTCACCGACGAGGGACTGCGCCGGAACATCGTCCTGCGCACCCTGACCGTGAAGCTCATCCAGCACATGCACCGCGCCATGCAGCAGGGCGGCTTCGACCATGCCGCCTACGAGCGCGATCTCGACAGCCTGACCGGCGCCGCCATCCTGGCCGGTGCGCTGGGGCTGAAGGACTGACGGGCGACGGGCCTTCGGGTCGGGCCCGGGCCCCATCACCAGCGCTCGGGCACCGTGTTCAGCACGCAGTAGAAGTTGCAGCCGCCGGTGCCGTTCGGCACCCAGTTCGCACACGAGGCGTTGGGGCCGCACGCCTCGCTGCAGCCGGTCGCGTTGCACGCGTAGCGGGCGGTGTCCCAGACCGAGCCCACACACTCGGCGTCTGCGAGCTCGTGGTAGTCGAGCCCTTCGTCCGCGAGGGCGTCCGCGCAGGCGACGTCCGCCGGAGACTCCAGGTCCACGGGGCCGCAGGCAACGAGGGTCAGGGCGAGCAGGAGATGGCGGAACATGGGAACTCCAGACTGGGTGGTTGATGTCTGGAGTGTTTGTACGACGTCACATCGGGTACCACATCCCACGCGGATCCCACACGGGTGGCGCTGGCGAGCGCCACAGGACCTCGCGCCCGACCTCATTCCCGGAGGGGCGGCCTGGGCGGAACGGGCGGGTTCCACGCCGTGTCGTCGCAGTAGGACAGCTCGTCGACGTTCCAGGCGGACTCCACGTCGGCGTGGAAGTCGATCCAGCCGGTGGTGCGGACCAGGTCCACCCAGGTGCCGTTGATGAACGCCCGGTTGTCCGCCGGTTGGGCCATGATCTCGTCGTAGAGGTTGTCGACACACTCCTCGGCCGAGAAGCCGTAGGTGACGTGGGTCGTGGTCAGGAAGCCCTCCTGGTAGTAGGGCGCGTGGCCGACGGTCATCTCGCACCTCCAGCAGTGGACGATCTCGTCGGGAAGCTCACCGATCGCGCCATCGTCGCCACCGGCAAAGGCGGGGACCGAGGCCACGATCACAGCGAACAGCGCAGTCAAGCGGGTCATGGAGGCTCCTTTCGCTCCGGCGGGCATCGCCGGCTTGCCTCCAAAGAGTCGCCCGCGGCCCGCCGCTCGGGGGCCCCGCTCGCCCCCCCAGGGCCGGATGTCCGATCCGGGGGGGAGCGCGGGGGGATGACCTGCGTCTGCGTCTACGACGCGCGTTCCGGAGCGGAGGGTCCCGAGGCCCGCCTGCGCCGACCCACCAGGGGAATGACGCCGAGCATCAGCCACCCCAGGCTGCCCACCGAGCCCACCGTGCTGCAGGAAGACCTCCCGTCACAGTCGGAGTCGATGCCGTCCCCGACCGCATCGGGCGCGCCCGGGTGGATGGTCGGGTCGGAGTCGTCGCAGTCCCCGTCGGGCACGGTCGCGCTGGCCTCGCCCGCGTCCAGGCAGTCCACATCGGTGCTGGTGGTGGTGCTGGAGGTGCGGAAGCCGTCGGCGTCGGCGTCGGCGTAGCACAGCTCGACGCCGTCACAGTCCGAGTCCACGCCGTCGCTGATCCCCTCGGTCGCACCTGGATTCACGGCGGCATCGCCGTCATCGCAGTCCCCGCCGGGCGCGGTGTCGTCCAGCTCCCTGGCGTCCGAGCAGTCCAGGTCGGCGCTGGCGATCACGCCGCCGCCGGTCCAGCCGTCGGAGTCCAGATCGGCGAAGCAGTCCTCGGTCCCGTCGCAGTCCTGATCGACCAGATCCCCGGCGATCTCGGACACGCCCGGGTTGCGCCACGGGTCGGTGTCTGCGCAGTCGGTGCCCCCGTGGGCGACGCTGTCGTAGGTGTCCCCGTCCTGGTCGTAGTCGGAGTCACCCGCACAGTCGCTGTCGACGCCGTCGTACCAGGTCTCGGTCGCCCCCGGGTAGACGCCGGGTTCGGAGTCGTCGCAGTCCGTCCCGCCGTAGGCGTCGCTGTCGAAGCCGTCCAAGTCCTGGTCGTAGTCCGAGCCGCCCGCGCAGTCGTTGTCGACCCCGTTGTACCAGATCTCCGGTGCCCCGGGATGGGCCAGCGCGTTGCCGTCCTCGCAGTCGTCCCCACCGTACGCGTCGCTGTCGTGCCCGTCTCCGTCGGCGTCGTAGTCCGACCCACCGGAGCAGTTGCTGTCGATGCCGTCGTACCACCGCTCCGACGTGCCGGGGTGGATGTCGGAGTCCAGGTCGTCACAGTCGTCCCCGCCATGGGTATCGATGTCGTGGCCGTCCCTGTCCCGATCGTAGTCGGAATTGCCCGCGCAGTCGCTGTCCACCCCGTCGTACCAGGTGTCGCCGGCGCCCGGGTAGGTGGACGGCTCCCCGTCGTCGCAGTCGCTGCCCCCATGGGCGTCGCTGTCGTAGCCGTCCTTGTCCTTGTCGTAGTCGGACAGCCCGTCGCAGTCGCTGTCCACCCCGTCGTACCAGGTCTCGGTCGCCCCCGGATGGATCGTCGCGTCGGTGTCGTCGCAGTCGGTCCCGCCCTTGGCCAGGTCCCCATAGCCGTCACCATCCACGTCGGGGATGACCGTGCCCGAGAGGATCTCGGAGCCCATCACCACGTCGTCCGCACCGTCCCCATCGAAGTCGATGGCCGACGTCGTCCCCACGGACGGCTCGTACAGGCTGCCGACATTCGAGAACTTGTAGGTGTTGCCGTCCTGATCGTAGACGATGTAGTCGTAGGTCTTCCGGTAGGCCAGCGGGTTCTGGGTCACGATCTCCTGCCGCCCGTCCCCGTCGAAGTCCGCATTGATCGCCTCACCTTCCATGGACAGCCCGATGGTGCCCTCGAGGTTGACCGCCTCGCCCGAATACGTTCGGCCGTACGAACCCGAGTCGTAGTGGTGCTCGGCAAACAGGTAGTCCTGCCCCTTCCAGTCACGCAGGATCCTCGTGCCCACGTAGTCGGAGGTGAAGTCGGTGTACCAGGCGTCCAGCTCCCGCTCGTACACCAGCTTTCCTGTCTGCGACCACGAACCGGAGCTGTCTTCGTCGAAGAAGTAGCTGTTGTATCCCTCATCCCGGGAGACCTTGTCGCCGCCGGACGTGTAGTAGTCGGCGTTGTAGTAGTACCGACCCCACGCGACCAGCTCGGGATCGCTGTCGGAGTCGAAGTTGCCCACCGCCGCCCCGGTGGTCGTTCTGTAGAGGAAGGAGGAGCTGGCCGGGGTGAAGGTCTTCCACGGGCTCGTGCCCAGGCCCGAGGACGTGCCGGCAAACACGTGCACATCGAGATCATCCTCGATGGCCACCACGTCCACCTTGCCGTCGCCGGTCAGGTCGCCTGCGGTCCCCAGGAACGCGTCGGCGTAGGTCCAGTCGGCCTTGGACGGCAGGCCCGAGGAGGTGCCGAAGCGCACCTCGATCCCGCTGGAGGTGCAGGTTCCAACGTCATCGTAGCCGTCTCCGTCGACGTCGCCGAGGAGCTGGGGCACGCAGGTGGACGAGAGCATGGACGTGGTCGAGGGACCCGACGAGCCCCCCGGATACACCAGCCAGCTGCCCGAGGAGTCCCCCAGGGCCAGCTCGTCGTAGCCGTCACCGTCCAGGTCACCGACCACCTCGGCGAGGCTCCCCGGCGCCGTCCTGGACCAGGTGGAGTACGAGCTCGGGTAGGTGGACTGGCCGTAGTAGATGAACTTGCTGCTCCCGAGCTGGATCACGTCGCCGTAGCCGTCCCCGTCGACGTCGCCGATCGGTCGCGCGATCTCGGGATAGCCGAGCCAGGTGGTCCGGGTGATCTTCAGGGTGCGCTCGGTGGCTCCGTCCAGGTCGGGCAGATCGGGTGCCTCCGCCGGCTCGGGCCGGGCGCAGGACAGAGCCAGGACAACGAGGAGCAGACGGCGCACGGTACCTCCGGATCCATCGGAATGTATCGGGCGGCCCAGCGCCTTCACCGCATGATCATGCGAGGCCGGGACCCCGTCACCGGGTTGCACCGTGTATCCACCCCCCTCGCGGGGCGCCTCGCGCAATAGGTGTGGGCCGCCAGCCCGGAGTCCCCATGCGCCGCCCGCTCTTCCTCGCCCTGCTGCCCCTCGCCGCCGCGTGCGGCCCCTCCGTGGAGCTGCGCCAGGTCCCCTCGAACCGTCCGTGGGTCCAGATCAGCTCCTACGACCTCGAGCCCGGGGACGTCGTCTCGGCGGGCGGGATCACGAGCACGGTCGGCGACGACAGCTTCGACTTCAACCTCGATGTGCCCGCGGACTCGCTGGGCGTGGGCGAGCACACCCTGTCGGTGACCGTCGATCGCAACGGCTCCGTCGCCACCCGCGATGTCGTCGTGGAGGTCCGGCCCCGGCAGCTCGAACCCTACCTCCGCATCGGCCCCTGCCCCCTGAGCCCCGCGGATCGCGCCACCGCGCTGCCCATGACCCTCGCCGGAGACGTCTTCGTGGAGACCGGGAGCGTCGACACGGTGGCCGCCAAGCCGGTGCGGTGCAGCCTGGACCAGGGCGCGAGCCTGCCGGTGGCGGCCAACCCGGGCGCCACCGTCACCATCGGCGGCCAGGACATCGCGCTTCAGAACGGCCGCGGCACCTGGAGCCTGGACCGAGGCGCCGTGCTGCGGGCGCTCACCCTGAAGCAGCTGCAGAGCCGCGGCGAGGCCGCGGTGGAGATCCCCGCAGTGCTCACCCGTCCCGGCGCCGCTCCGGACACCCACACGCTCGCGGTGACCGTCAACGGCTTCGCGCTCCAGCTGGCCCTGGTGGACGGACTGCGCGCCGTCAGCCCCGGCAAGCCCGTGCCCTACCCCCGGTCCGAGCACGACGGGCCACCCCGCGGCCTGCTCCTCACGAGCCAGCTGGTCAAGGCGAAGGTGGGCGGCGCGGAAAAGGAGGAACAACCAAGATTCTACAGCGGAGTCCGCGCGGTCGGCCCCAGTGAGCTGACCGCGGACGCCGTCGACCTGTTCGCCGTCGCCACGCCGACCGACGTCACCCCCGCCGGAAGCTGTCACTTCGACCTGGGCTCCGGCGTGGGCGTGGTCGGCAACCGCATCGTCAAGTTCGGTCTGGACGTCGTCGTGGTCGATGCCGGCGGCAACGAGGTCGCGCGGCGCGCCTTCCCCACCGCCAGCAAGGCGAGCTGCCCCGAAGCCATCGCCGGCGAGCGCGGTGAGACGGTCATGATCACGAGTGGACCCGAGTCGGCGGAGGTGTACGGCTGGCTGGAGCAGGTCCGCTCCACGGCGGGCGCGCCATAGCCTCGCCCGCCCCTCCTTCAGGTGGCCGCCCATGCGTGCATGGCCTCCTCCAACCTGGCGATCGCCCGATCGACCAGGGTGCCCGCGGGGTCTGGCACCGCACCCTGCTCCGCGGCCCTGGCGAGCAGGTCCCGGGCCTCGTCGAGCGGCGGTGAGCCGGACAAGGCGCGCAGCAGCAGCAGCTCGACCTCCGGCACCAGCCCGTAGTACCGGTCCCCGCTGATC
>CALATR010000122.1 GCA_937891875.1 uncultured Pseudomonadota bacterium
GCTCGATCGTCACCGGGACCACAGTGCAGATCGGATCGTCGAACACGAAGTCCTCCCGATCGTGCGTGGCCTTGCCGCCCACCGAGATGATGCGGTCACCCGGCTGGATGCCGGCGATCCCGGCGCCGAGGTGATCGACGACCCTCGACACGAAGACCCCGTCGTCGCGGTACTCGAGGTAGGCGCCGAGCGCGCCCCGCTTCTCCTCGGCCGCCTCCACCGGAATGACCAGACCGAGCGATACCATGGCCGCGAGCAGGATGCGCCCGCAGCGGACTTGCAGAGAGCGCATGACTCCCCCAGTTCGGGTTTGTCCAACATCAATAAGCGCTTTGCCGGAGACGCGGGATCACACGATCATGGTACTGGCTTGGATCCCCCCCCACCTCACCGCCGGCGTCGAGCCTCGTCCTCGCGGTCGCGCTCGGCGTCTTCCTCGCTGCGCCTCCGCGCGGCGTCGTCCCGCTCGTTCTGGCGCTTCTCCGCCGAGTACTTCTTGCCCCGGTGAATGGTCACCTTCTTGTCCCGGGTCACGTCGCGGTCGAAGAAGGCGATGGAGACGGCCGGGAAGGCCTTCGCAACCGCCGCCTTGTGCCCGCTCTCGCTGACGACCAGGTCGCCGACGCCGACTCCGACCTTCTTGCCGGGCAGCATGCTGGCCTTGTAGGTCTCGTCGCCGGAGTACTTGCCCTTGTCCGACGTCCCCCGGCGCCCTCTACGTGCGCTGTTCGGGGGTCTCGGTGTGCCCCGCCGCGTTCAGCGAGCGACGCCGCCCGACCAGCAAGGCCAGCAGCACCGCCACCAGCCCTCCCGGGGCACGGCTCACCGCACACCCCCCGCCGCCCCGCCCGCCCCGGCTCCCCTCGGGATCCGACGTCGACACCACCTCGACGCGCGGGCTCTCGGCACTCGTGTTGCCCGCGAGATCCACGGTCCGCGCCGCGACCGTCCCCCCGAGGAACCCCGGGTCGTGGTCGCAGAAGAAGTCGTACGTCCATTCCAGCGTGGCGTCCTGCCGACCCTCGTCCACGTACACCGACAAGCCACGGTCCAGGACGACGAAGACCGGCTCGCGGCCCGCCAGCTCGAGCTCGACCTCGCTGCTCTGCGGGGTGACGGCGCAGCTGTCGCCGTCATCATCGTTCGTTCCGGTGTGGGTCGTCGCCGAGCGCACGGTCGGCCTGGCCGGCGCGACCTCATCCGCCGCGCCTCCGGTCGTGAAGCTCCAGCTCTCCGCATCCTCCTGCCAGGAGGACACCCGCGCCTGCACCACATACTCGGTGTCCGGAGCGAGCTCCGTCCGAGGCTGCCAGAACCCCATCGCGCCGCGCGTCGTGCCCCAGTCCCCCACATACGCCAGCGCGACCGGGCCATCCGGACCGATGAGCACCACCTCGGCGCTGGAGCCGGACACGAACTCCGCGCCGCGGCTGATCACCGGCACGTAGATGCGGGTGTTCAACGGGGCGCCATCGCTCGCGGGAAGTCCACGAGCGACCTCGATCTCCTCGGAACAGGAGCAGGCGGGAGCGGGGGCGGCGGCCAGCAGGAGGACGAGCATGATCAGAGCGTAGCCGACGCCGTG
Organism: uncultured Pseudomonadota bacterium; assembly: GCA_937891875.1. GTDB lineage: Bacteria > Myxococcota_A > UBA796 > UBA796 > REDI01. The sequence continues at coordinate 1,586 of CALATR010000122.1, forward strand.
GCCACCGACCCGCGGCCGGAGCTCGGGGGTTCGTCCAGCGAGTCTGCGGCCCGGATCAGGACCTCGCGCAGCCAGCTCTCCTCGTTGGCGCCGTCCACGCGCGGGTGCCACAGCATGACGAGGGCGTAGGGCGGCAGCCGCAGCGGTGGCTCCATGCAGTGCAGGTCGAGGCGATCCACCGTGGCCCGGACGAGGCGTTCGCTGATCGTGAGCAGGCCGTCGGTGTGCCGCAGGTGCCAGAGTGCGGCGAGGAACCCTGGGAACGCGCGAGACACCCGGCGCTGCCGGCCGAGGCCTTCGAGGTGGCGGTCCACCAAACCAACCGGGGTCCCCCGCGGCGCCACCAGCAGGTGCTCCTCGCGCAGGTAGGCCTCGAGATCGGGGCGATCCGTGCCGGCGAGGCGCGGGTGTTCGGCGCGGGACACGGTGATCAGTCGATCCTCGAAGAGCCGGCGCGCGCGGGTCTCGGGCGGCGCCTCCGGGAAGACCCCGATGGCCAGGTCGACCTGTCCGCGGCGCAGATCCTCCATGCTCGTCGGCTGCAGCGGCATCACGGAGAGGTCGACGCTCGGGGCCTCCGCCGCGAGGATCCGCTCGACCGCAGGCAGCAGCACCGTCGAGACGTGATCGGTGCAGACGATGCGAAAGCGGCGGGCGAGCCGGGCGGGGTCCAGGCGCGTGGGCGCGCTCAGCACCGTGCGCGCCTGCGCCAGCAGTTCCTTGATCGGGATGGCGAGGGCCTCGGCGCGCGGGGTCGGGACCATGCCGCGGCCAGCCCGCACCAGCACGGGATCGTCGAGGAGGTCGCGCAGGCGCCCGAGGGTGTGGCTCATCGCGGAGGGGGAGACGTGGGCGCGGCGGGCGGCGCCGCGGACCGAGCCCTCATCCAGCAGGAGATCGAGGGCGACCAACAGGTTCAGATCGACGCCGGACAGGCTGCTCATTGTTCGATCCCATTCAGGTGGACCGTTCATATCATGAGCTGTTCGCGTCTCCACGGCGACCCTACCTTCACGGCGAGCGGCGGGAAGAGCCCGCCGACCGCCCCAAGGAGTCCCCCATGAGCGGCAACCTCAACGTCACCCGCCCCGACCGCAAGAAGCGCGTCCTGCTCATCGCGGCCAACCCGTCCGTGAACACCCGGACCGGATGGCCCATCGGCTTCTGGTGGTCCGAGCTCACCCACCCGTACTGGGCGTTCGTGGAGGCCGGCTACGAGGTCGAGATCCGCAGCCCGGACGGCGGCGCCCTCGTCGGCGACGGCTTCTCCGATCCGGAGGATGCGAGCGGCTACTCGGCCGACGACATCCTCTCCCTGGGCTTCAAGCACTCGCCCACCCACGCCTCCCTGCTGGCCGACACGCCGAGCATCGAGGGCGTCGATCCCGCCGCCTACGACGCCATCTTCCTGGCGGGCGGGCAGTCGCCGATGTTCACGTTCATCGAGAACCAGCCTCTGCACCAGCTGGTCGTCGACTTCTACGAGGCCGGCAAGATCACCGCCCTCGTCTGCCACGCGACCTGCGTGCTGCTCCGAGCCCGCCGCTCGGACGGAGAGCTGCTGGTCCACGGCAAGACGTGGACCGGCTTCGCCGACTCGGAGGAGGCCTACGCCGACGCCTACGTCGGCCAGCGCATCCAGCCCTTCTGGATCGAGTCCGAGGCGCGCGCCATCGAGGGTACCAACTTCGTCGTCGACCAGATGTTCCGGCCCTCGGCCGTGCGCGATGGCAACCTGGTGACCGGTCAGCAGCAGTTCTCCGGCGCCGAGGCCGCGCGCCTGGTCATCGAGGCCCTGGGCCGTTGAGGTCCCCGGACGGGACTCACCCGCGGACCCCCATGCAGATTGTCACGACCCGCTGGCCGGGTCGCGCGAGGAGCCCTCATGGACATCGCCATCATCGGCGCCGGGCGCGTGGGAAGCACGCTCGGACGCCGCTTCTCCGAGGCCGGACACCGCGTGCACTACGCCCTGCGCGACCCCTCGGCCCCCGTGCCCGATCGCCTGAGACACCCCGGCGCCCACGTCGGGAGCACCGCCGAGGTCGTCGCGCGCTCCGAGGCCGTGCTGCTGGCCACGCCCTGGTCGGCGACCCAGGAGGCCCTCGGCGCGGTTGCGGACTTCGGCGGTCGCCCGCTCTTCGACGCCACCAACCCGATCGGGGCCGGCATGCGGCTGACCCACGGACACACCGACTCCGGCGGCGAGCAGGTCCAGCGCTGGGCCCCGACCGCGCGGGTGGTCAAGGTCTTCAACACCACCGGCATGGAGAACATGGCCGCGCCGGTCTACTCCGGCGGACGCGCCACGATGCTGGTCTGCGGGGACGACGCTGAAGCCGTGGACCTGGCCGTCGCCCTCGCCGACACCATCGGCTTCGAGGCCCGAGCCTTCGGACGGCTGGAGCAGGCCCGCCTCCTCGAGCCCGTGGCGCTCACCTGGATCCGCCTGGCGCTGGTCCACGGCGAGGGACGGGACTTCGCCTTCGGCATGCTCCGGCGAGCGCGCGCGTGACGCCGAGCCTGGTCCGCACGTTGCCGCCTAGTCGAGCCAGAACACGCTGTCGTCCTCACCCATGGCCAGCGCACGCCCACTCTGTGGGCTGATGGTCACGTTCAGCAGGTGGGCGTCGGAGAAGCTGGCCTTGTCGCACACGCTGGCGCCTTCGGGCGAGAGCTCGACGACGACGCCGTTCAGGCCAACGGCCCAGCCGGTGCCGTCATCCCGCAGCGCGACGGCCATCAGCACCGTGTTGGCGTCGACCTCGACTTCGGCCCACTCGCCCCCCTGGAGCTGGTACAGCAAGGGCTCGGCGTCCTCGAATCCAAGGTCGCCGAGCGCGCCGCCGACTGCCCACCCGTTGTCCGCATCGACCAGCGCGACGTCGATCAGCGGCGCGCGCAGGTCCGTCGCCACCTCGGTCCAGACACCGCCCTCGAGCTTCACGAGGTTCCCAGACGTCCCGATGAAGGTGCCTCCACCCACCGCCCACCCGGTGTCGGCGGACACGAGATCGACCGCTTCGAGCTCGTAGGTCGCCGAGAAGGACGACTTCACCCACCTTCCAGACGTGTTCAGCTCGAACACGTCTCCGACGGTTGGCTCACCGCTGTTCCCCCCCACGATGACCCCACCCCTGCCCGCCGTCGCGATGCCGTTGATGTTGACCGTGTCCAGCGCCGGCGCGACGGTCGTCAGCTCGCCCCCAGCGATGGCGTGCACCGAGTCGATGGTGATCAGCCACCCCGTGTAGGGCGAGCTGAACGCGATGCCCTCGACGACCTCATCGAGGTCGAGTCTGTCTCCGCTCACCTGGCGATACTCCACCCAGTCGTCTCCATCGACCCGTTGGTAGAGCCCGTCGTCGGTCGACAGCCAGCCGGAGTCATCGTCGAAGAGCTGCCCAGCGTAGAGCGTGCCGTGGGGCCAGCGCGCGAACACGAGCGGCTCCAGCACCCCGGCCTCCAGCGTCAGCACGCCCTCCTCGCCGGCGATCCAGCCCTGGTCGGGGCCGGTCATCACCACGTCTTCGAGATCCCCGCAGTCGAAGCACCTGGCCAGACTCCAGGTGCCGTCCTGAAGCCGCCACGCGTAGCCACCCTGGCCCACGGCCCAGCCATGGTTCGCGTCCCAGAGATCGATGCCGAAGAGACCGTAGCCCTGGGCGCTTCGGTCGGGTTCGGTCATCGAAGTCTCGTCGATCACGCCATCGGCGAACTGGAAGATCTCGTTGCCCCAGCTGACGTAGTACCCGGCGTCTGCGGCCGTGAAGGCCACGTCCAGGACCTCTCCCGGAATGCCGTCGTACTCCGCCCACACACCGGAGTCATAGATCCACAGGTGAGGCCTGAAGCCGCTGTCTCTCGACGAGATCCATGCGTGGTCGGCGTCGAACGCGAAGACCTTCGACATCGCCTGGTCCGTGACCGGCACCGCGCTCCACACACCGTCCTGGAGCATGAGGACGGCGCCCGTGGCGGTCGCCACGAAGCCATTGCGGTCGTCGACCATGTCCAGCGCGGTCGGCTCGAGGGACGCGGCGTCAAACCCGGGGTCAATCGTGTTCCACACACCATCATCGAGCCGGTAGATGTCGCCGTAGCTCTGGACGGCCCAGCCGGTGCCCTCCCCGGTCAGCTCGACGTCCCCCAGGCCCAGCGACGGCACGCTGGTCCACGTGCCCTCGGAGAGCTCGAAGGTCGACGTGTAGCCGGCCGCCCAGCCATTCTCTGCGTCGAACAGCGAGATCTTGCGGACCCCCGGGGTAGGTGCCGCCCCGAGTGGTGCGGTGGGAACCTCGCACACCAGGTCCCCACCGGTCGGCGAGAACTCCGGGCCGGACACGCTGAAGCGCACGTAGTCCGAGTCCATCGTCTGCCCGAAGCGGTCGTCGAGGCGAACGGTGACCGAGCGGCTACCGTAGTCGGACAGCATCACGTGCAGGTTCGGCTCCGTGGCGTACTCGATGGGGTTGCCTTCGGGGTCACGAGCAAAGTCGCCGTCCATCAGGACCGCCAGGAAGCAGTCGGAGCCCAGGCTGCATCCTGTCGTGGACACCGTGATGTTCAGCAGAGGACCCCACGGGCTGTCCCGGCGCGGCACCGTCGCATCACTGGTGGGGCTGGTGATCGACAGCGTCGGGGTGTCGCTGTCGGTGTCCGTGTCC
>CALATR010000123.1 GCA_937891875.1 uncultured Pseudomonadota bacterium
CTCGCCCTGCTCGCCGCCCCGCCCGCCCTCGCCGACACGCCCGTCGCTGGCGAGGACTTCGACCCGTTCGCGATCGTCGTCGACCGCAGCGACCCCGACTTCCACTGCGACTGGCCACCTGGCGATCGCCCGTTCCGCACTCGGCCCGATCGACAGCGGGACCTGCGCCGCGCCCGGCGCTGGCGGAACGGCGGGGTCGCGCTGACGATCGCGGGTCTGGGTACGCTGGGCGTGGCCGCGTTTGCCGTCGGCTACGAGCACGCCCTCTCCACGCCGTGCCTGGACGGCTGCGACAAGCCCCTGTCGCGCACGGCGGGTCGGGTGGCCCTGGCGACGAGCCCGCTGTGGATGGTGGGCGCGCCGATGTGGGCCACCGCGCAGATCAAGGTGCACGACCTGAAGATCCTGCTCGATCTGCGGGGCGACTCCGAGCTGCGCGCGGCGATCCAGGTCGACCTCTGACGGACTCCGCGGAAAGCACCGCTCTGACGCCCACTCCCGCTACTTGACCTCCCGCAGGCCCCGCTCCTCCTCGTCCAGCTCCGGGCGGACCCAGCGCTCCATCGCATCCGACAGGGTCGGCGGCAGGCTGCGCTCGAGCGCCCTCGCGACCGCCGTCTCCGCGCGGGTGCCGCCGCCGTCTCCGTGCCGCTCGGGGCTCGCCCCCTTGCGCCACGCATCGACGATGTCGGCGACCAGGATCGAGCGCGCCGGACGGGCCAGCAGCCAGCCCTGATCGCCGCCGACGACGAAGCCGGACTCCTGAAGCAGGTCCAGCACCGGGTGCAGCTCCCGGCGGGTGAGCCCGACCCGCTTGGACAGCTCCTCCAGCTGCGCCGGCCCCTGGCCCTGCTCGAAGTGCCAGCCGATCCAGGCCATCAGCTCCAGTGCGGTGTGCAGCCGGGGGCCGCGCAGGGGCTTGTCCCGGCCCTCGAGGTTGGACCGCTCGACCTCCCACAAACTGTGGAAGTTCTGGAAGACGTACGCGACCTCCACCCCCAGCAGCACGATGACCCACATCATGTACAGCCAGAGCAGGAAGACCGGGATGAGCCCGACCGTGCCGTAGACCAGCGTCAGCGGATCATCCGCCTTGAACCAGTTCAAGTACAGGCGGAAGCCCCCGCGGGCGATCCAGATGCCGACCGTGCTGACCCCTGCCCCCAGCGCCGCCGGACCCCAGCGCACCTGCACCGTCGGGAACAGCTTGAGCGCTGCGAACAGGATGCCGAACATGAAGACCGGCTCCGCCAGCTGGCGGATGACCGAGCCCATGCCGTAGCCGGACGCCAGCTCGATGGTCGACAGGAAGCCGATGGCGACCAGCGTGGGCACGACCGTGATCGAGAACCAGAAGTTCAGCAGCCGGTAGCCCCAGCCGCGGGTGACCCGGGTGCCGAAGATGTGGTTGTAGGACGACTCCACCATCAGGAACAGCCGGCCGGCGAACACGATGAGACCGGCCACACCGATGATGCCGAGGGTCGTGAAGTCCAGCTGCCCGATGCCCTCCATGATGAACTGGCGGACCTGCGGGATGTCGGCGATGAACGTCTCGAAGATCAGCGACTCGAGCGCCGCCCGGTCCTTGGCGACGATGCCGGTCGCGCCGAGCACGCCGAACAGCAGCAGCAGCATCGGCACGAGCGCGATGAGCGTCTGGTACGCCATCTGCGCAGCCCGCACGAAGGCCTGGTCCTTGGAGAGCTGGAGGTAGAACACCATCGCCCAGCGCCCGATCGCCAGCGCGGGCACCAGGAGCGGGTGGTGCACCTCATCCGGCGTGAGCCGCCGGTAGAGATCTCGGATGTCGAGATTCATGCGTCGGCACTAGCCCGTTTGTGGAGTTGTTGGTGGTTGGTCGTTGGTCGTTGGTGCCCACTACGGCGTCCCCAGTTCATGCACCTCGGCTCGCCCGAACGCCCTGGAGCGCGGCCACCTCTGCCCACACCACCGATCCCGAACCGACCGAAACCAACAACCAACCCCCAACAACAGCCGAAGGCCCTACCCCCTCCGCCACTCCCCGCTCCGCCCCCCACGCTTCTCCACCAGCTCGACCCGCTCGATCTGCATGCCCTTGTCGATGGCCTTGAGCATGTCGTAGACGGTGAGCAGGGCGGCGGTGACCGAGGTCAGGGCCTCCATCTCCACGCCGGTGCGCCAGTCCGCGCGGACGGTGGCGGTGGCGATGATGCTGCTGTCGGGTTCGTCGATGGTGAGCTCGACGTCGACGCCGGAGAGGGGGAGGGGGTGGCACAGCGGGACGAGGTCGCTGGTGCGCTTGGCGGCCTGGATGCCGGCCAGCTGGGCCACGGCGAGCACGTCGCCCTTCTTGGCGGTGCGCTGCATGACTGCGGCGAGGGCCTCGGCGCCGACCCGGATGCGACCGCGGGCGGTGGCGGAGCGGGAGGTGATCGGCTTGTCCCCGACGTCGACCATACGCGCGTTGCCGGACTCGTCGATGTGGGTCAGTGGACTCATCCTGCCGCTCCTTCCTGGGTTCTTCGGAGACTGGACCTGCCTTGCGAAGATACCTCCGGCTTTCCCTAACCTCGCGGCCCTGCCTCGCCGTAGACCAGCACGAGGGCGTCCCCCGGTCCTCGTGCACCTGCTCCCTTCCGGAACCGTCGCTGCTTTCCCGCATGCGGTCCCGGGGGGCGCCGTTCCCTCCCCCCAGGGGCCATGTCGCCGTGTTAATCGCGGCGGCATGGCCCCACCCAAGTTTTCCGTGCACAAGCGGGCAGCCAAGCGGATCTCCGCTGGCCACCCGTGGGTGTTCTCGAACGAGCTCAACGTCCCCGCCCGCGACCTGCCGGAGGGCGGCACGGTCGACGTGACCGCCCCCGACGGTCGCTTCCTGGGCCGCGGCTATGCCAACCCGGGCGCGCTCATCGCAGTCCGGCTGTGCACGCGCGCCAAGACCCAGCACATCGACCTGCCCGGCTTCTGGGCCTCGCGCCTCCGCGACGCGGTCGAGCTGCGGCGGGCGCTCTACCCCGGCTCCACCGCCTACCGTCTCGTGCACGGCGAGTCCGACGGCATGCCCGGCCTGGTCCTCGACCGGCTGGGAGACACGGTGGTCGCGTCGGTCAGCACCCTGGGCATGGAGCAGCGCCTGCCCCAGGTGCTCGAGGCGCTGAAGGACGTGGTTCCGGAGCTCTCGAGCGGCATCCTGCGCAATGACGGCAAGGCGCGGGAGCTGGAGGGGCTGCCCGCCGAGACCGGCGTGTGGTTTGGCGAGCCCCCCGACGCGGTCCTCATCGACGAGGGTGGCCTGCAGCACGAGGTGCGCCCGCTCGCCGGCGAGCGCACGCGGCACTGGTTCGACCAGCGCGACAATCGTACCTTTGCCGCCCACTTCGCGAAGGGTCGGCGGGTGCTGGACGTGTACGCCGGCTCGGGCACGTGGGGCCTGCGCATGCTCGCCGCCGGCGCGTCAGAGGTCATGTTCGTCGACAAGTACGAGGAGGCCTGCGAGGCCATCGAGGCCGGCGCCGCCCGCAACGGGTGGTCGGAGCAGGTGCAGATCGTGCACGACGAGGCCCGCAAGACCCTGATCGCCATGGCGGCGGAGGGTCACCGCTTCGACCTGGTCATCCTCGATCCACCGCCGTTCGCACGCACCCGCAAGGCCGCCGGCTCCGCGCTCAAGGGGTACCGGGAGATGAACAAGCTGGCGATGCAGCTCACCACTCCGGGGGGTCTGCTCTGCACCACCTCCCGCAGCCGCCACATCTTCGAGGACCGCTTCGTCGAGCAGGTCAGGGACGCTGCCGAAGAGGCGGGTCGCCGGGTCAGGGTGCTGCGTCGAGGGGAACAATCCGCAGACCATCCGGTGCTGCCTGCGATGGACGAGAGCCGGTACCTGAAACACTACTGTTTGCAGATCCTCGCTCAAGTGTAGACTTGAACGTCACCAAAGCCCGGTCTCGTTGCTGAATCGGAGCCCATGAAGACGGTCCTCGAGAGCATAGAGCGGCGCCTGCGGGAAGACCCGGAAGGCGCCTCCGTGCAGCTCGACGAGGTGCTGGCGTCGTTGCCGCCGGACTCGGTCGAGACGGCGCATGCGCTCGCCCTGAAGGCGACGGCCTGTCTGCGCCGCTACGACGTGCTCGCCGCAGCCCAGATCGCGGCGGATGCGGAGCGGATCGCGGCTGGCCTCGAGGATGACGAGACCGCGCTCCGGCTGGCCGGCGTGCTGGCGTCGCTCCTCGCCCAGCTGGGCCTGAACGAGAGCGCCATCGACGCACTGCAATCGGCGTTGAAGCGGCATGATGGCGCGCCCGACGTGACCCTCCCCCTGCGGACCAACCTCGCCAGCCTGCACCGCGCCGCCGGGGCCGTGCGGGAGGCCGCCGACGCGTTCGACGGGCTGGTGGACACGGTCCGTGGCGCGGACCTGGCCCTGGACCCCGCCGCCGTGTTCTGGATCAACGCCGCCAGCACCTGGTGGCAGGTCGGGCGGATCGACGACGCGCACGACGCCCTCGATCAGGCGCGTGCGGTGCTCGGCGCGGAGAACCCGCCGCTCCAGGCCTGGGTCCGGGCCATCCGGGCCTGGCTGTTTCAGGCGCAGCAGGACGTCGAGCGCGCACGCGCGTTGGCCATCGAGGCCATCCAGCTCCAGCCCGACGCGCTGGACTCGGCCAGCTCCGCCGTGCGGGTGCTCGTTTCCAGCGTGCCGCACCACAGCCCGGACTGGCCCCGGGTCCTCGAGCAGGCGGAGAGACTGATGGAGCGGTGCAGCGGGTCCTCGCTGCACGGCTTCGCCAGTCAGGTCGCGAATACCCTCGCCTCGCTGGCGCAGGCGCGGGGCGACTCCCAGCAAGAGGCCCACTACCTGCGGATCGTCACCGAGTGCGAGCGCAAGCGGGCCGCGACCTTGCAGCGCCAGGCCCTGGCCACGCCAGAGATCCGCCTCCAAGCGCTGTCCTGGCAGCTGGAGAGCGACCTGCTGCGCATGCGCAACGCCACGCTGTCCGAGTCCCAGGCCCGCCTCGAGGTGCTCGCTGCGTCTCGAGCGCAGCTCCTCCGCGGCGTCGCCCACGATCTGCGCAGCCCGCTGACGGCGGTCATGCTCGGGATCGACAGCCTGGACGCCTACATTCCCGCAGGTCTGCAACAGGATCTGCTCCACGCGACCCGCCAGATGCAGGGGATCCTGGACACCGCCCTGTCCGAAGGCAGCGTGCGGTCCGGCGAGAGCATGGCCACCCCCACCCCCCGCGAGCTGGGCCCGACGGTTCGCGATGCGGTGCGTGCCTTCGCCCTGCCAGCCCGGCGCAAGGAGCTGCTGGTCGACGTCAGTCTGCCGACTTCCCTGCGCGCCCCGGTCGACCCGGCTGCGCTCCGACGGATCGTGCACAATCTCGTCAACAACGCGATCAAGTTCTCGCCTGACGGGGGCCGCGTCGGGATCGAGCTGACCGCGGCCGATGGCGCAGTGCTGCTCGTGATCACAGACGATGGACCCGGGTTCCCAGCCGACAATCCCGAGCGGCTGCTCCTGGCGCGCACCCGGGGGAGCAACGTGGGCCGGGCCGACGGGCACGGGGTGGGCCTGCACACGGTCTACCAGCTCACCACCGGGCACGGTGGCACGGTCACCCTGGGCAACGGGCCCGAGGGTGGCGCCCGGGTCATCGTGCGGCTACCGACGGCGGAGTGACGCACCACACCCCGCTGCTCGCCCTGGCGCTCATCGCCGGCATGACGCTCCCCGCCGCTGCAGACCCCGCGGCGGACGACGGCGTCCTCATCGGCCCGCAGCCCGACCACCGGGTGATGCTGCCGGTCGGCCTGCACAAGGACCCGGACGCCACCGCCGTCGTGCCCGGCCCCACCCTGGACTGCGTCGCCAAGGTCCAGGTCTTCGTGCCGTGGAAGATCTGCCGGGCCATGGGCAGCCGGGTCGAGGACGGCCCCCGCCGCTACGAGGCCTACCCGACGGGCTCGCCGGCGCTCCCCCACGGCGGGAGCTGCGCCTTCGTCTGCACCCCCGCCGCGAAGCTCGCCAGCTGGAGCTTCCTCGTGCCCACGCCGGGCTACCGCGGCACCGTCACCTGCCCGGTCTCCCGCGACCTGCAGCTCTCCGTGACCCTCGCCGAGGGCCCGCTCGCCCCCACCGACGGCGCGACCGTGCACTGGCAGACCGACTTCGGCGAGACCGTCTACACCCTGACCGACCCCGCCTTCATGGAGGGTCGGCCCGAGGACTTCGAGCGGCTGATCTTCGAGGCGGAACGCCGACTCGACGGCGAGAATGCCTGTCCGGCGGGCCAGCCGCGCAGGCCGTAGGGGTCCGCGCCCGGGCCGCTCAGCGCGGGCAGGGGCTGTCGGTCCAGACGCCCTCGTTGTTGGTCTCGTCGCACTCGTCCGGGTGCACCTCGGCGCCGGTGCCGTCGTCGTCGACCCGTACCACGAAGCCGTCGGCACCGATCCGCCCCACCGCGACCTCGAAGACGATGGTGTCGCTGACCCAGCCGCCGGCCACGCGCTTGTTCAGGCGCTGCACGCCCAGCAGCTCCATGCGCTCGCCCTCGCGGGTGTAGAGCGCGACCGGCACGCCGACCGCGCTGTTGTCGGTGCCAGCGTTCCAGACCTGCACCGCGACCAGGGCGACGGCGTCGTCGTGGCAGCCCGCGTAGCAGACGTCGGTGACCGTGACCTGCAGGTCGACCGCCAGCACGTCCTCCGCCGGCCGCGCCCGGTAGACGTTGTAGCGCTGCCAGGAGGGCTCGGGGGTGACCGGGACCGTCCCGTCGTCGAGCACGTTGGTGACGTTGTAGTCGTGGGTGGGCCAGGACGGGTTGGCGGGCATCCACTGGTCGTGCACGTGCTCGAGCACGGTGATCCCGGTCCAGCCGGCGAAGCCGTTGAGGGTGTTGCTGGCGACCAGGACCTCGGCCGCGCCGTCCGCGTCGAGATCGGCGATGGTCGGGTACTCCCAGATGGTCGTGGAGGCGTGCTCGCGGTTGAAGTAGCGGGTCGCGCCGGTCCGGCCGTCGAGGATGTACATCGCGAGGTTGTCGTTGTAGAGCAGCTCCATGGCGCCGTCGCCGTCGAAGTCGAAGCCGGAGCAGGTGGCGAGCAGTCCGGTGGCGTCGGTGACGTCGCGGGCCCAGACCTCGCTGCCGTCGAGATCGTGCAGGACGAGGCGGTTGTTGGACGCCCAGGCGATCTCGGCCTCGCCGTCGCCGTC
>CALATR010000124.1 GCA_937891875.1 uncultured Pseudomonadota bacterium
AGCTCGCTGAACTGCACGTCCTGGGCGTGCTCGTCGCGCTCGGCGCGGCCGGTCCGCCGCACCACGGACTCGACCATGGGCAGGGCGACCACGCGGTCCTCCAGGCGGGAGACCATGGCGTCGGACTCGCCGAGGGGCGTGCCCGGAGCGGTGGCGGCGGCCAGGGTGAACGCGCCTTCGTTGAACGCGGGCAGGAAGGAGCGGCCGAAGGTGGCAAGCCCGACCGCGGCGAGCACGACGCCCGCGGCGGCGGCGACCAGCACGGGCAAGGGCCAGCGCACCGCGAGGCCGAGGGCGGGGCGGTAGGCCTGCTTGAGGAGACGGGCGACCAACGCCTCCTTTCGCTCGTTCTCCGGCTTCACCCCGGCGAGCAGCAGGCTGCACAGCACCGGCGTCACCGTGACCGCGACGACGAGGGAGGCGGCGAGGGACGCCACGTACGCGGTGCCCAGCGGGGCGAGCAGGCGACCCTCGAGTCCGCTGAAGAAGAAGAGCGGCAGGAAGACGACCACGATGATCGCGGTCGCGTAGACGATGGAGCCGCGGATCTCGGCGCTCGCCGCGAAGACCGTGTCCACCACCGACCGGCGCTCCGACTCGGGCTGGCCCGCGCGCTGGCGCAGGCGCCGGTAGACGTTCTCCACGTCGATGATGGCGTCGTCAACGAGCGCGCCGATGGCGATCGCCAGGCCGCCCAGGGTCATGGTGTTGAGCCCGGCCCCGAGCGCCGCGAGGGTCAGCACGCCGGCGAGCATGGACAGGGGCAGGGCGAGCAGGGAGATGAGCGTCGTGCGCCAGTTGGCCAGGAAGACCGTGAGCAACAGGATGACCAGCACGGCGCTCTCGACGAGGTGCCACTGCACGTTGCCGATCGCGGTCTCGATGAAGCGCGCCTGGCGAAATCCCGCGCGGTGCAGCTGCATGCCCGCCGGCAGCCCGCGCTCCACGTCATCGAGCGCCTCGTCGATCCTCGCCGTCAGGTCCAGGGTGTTCGCCTCGGGCTGCTTCTGCACCGCCAGCACCACCGCCGGCTCCCCATCGACCGCCGCCGTGCCGCGGGAGAGCGCCGGTCCCTCCATCACGTCCGCCACCTGGTCGAGCACCACGGCGACCCCGTCCCTGCGCCCCACGACGACCTGCCCCAGCTCTTCGAGCGAGCCCGCCCGGCCGATCCCGCGCACGAGGTACTCGCTGTGGCCGCTGATCACGAAGCCGCCGGGCGCGTTCTCGTTCGCCCCGGACAGGGCCTCGATGACCTGAGCGTGGCCGATGCCGCTGGCGATGAGCGCGCCGGGGTCGAGCACGACCTGGATCTGGCGCAGCTCCCCGCCGATGGGCGTCACCTGGGCCACGCCAGCAACTCCGAGGAGTCGGCGTCGAAGCTCCCACTCGGCGAAGTCCCGCAGCGCCATGGGGTCGGTCTCGGCGTCGCCGGACAGGCCCAGGAACAGGATCTCCCCCATGATGGACGACATGGGCGCCAGCACGGGCGCGGGCACGTCGGGGGGCAGGCTGCCGCGGGCGACCTGGAGGCGCTCGGTGACCACCTGGCGCGCCCGGTAGGGGTCGGTGTCCCAGGCAAACTCGGCCCACACGACCGAGATGCCGATCCCCGACGAGGAGCGCAGTCGCCGCAGCCCGGGGGCGCCGTTGAGCGAGGTCTCGACGGGGATGGTGACCAGGGTCTCGACCTCGTCGGGCGCCATGCCGTGGGTCTCGGTGATGACCGTGACCGTGGGCGCGTTGACGTCGGGCAGCACGTCGACCGGCAGCTGCAGGGCGGTCCAGGCGCCGCCGACCAGGAGCAGGGCCGCGAGGGCCAGCACGACGACCCGGTTGCCCAGGGACCAGCGGATGATGGCGTTCCACATGGAAGTCTCAGTGCCGGTGGGATTCGAGGGCGCCGGACAGGGACGCCACGTGCACGTCGAAGCCGCCCTCGACCACGACGCGGTCGCCCTCGGACAGGCCCGACTGCACCGCGACGAACGTGGCGTCCGCGGGGCCCAGCTGGACCCGGCGGCGGGCGAAGCTCTCGCCGGTGCGCTGGACGAAGACGACGTCCTGGCCGTTGATCTCGACGACCGCCGAGCGGGGCACGGCGATCAGGGGCTCGCCGGTGCCGACGCCCACGGACAGCTCGACCAGGTCGCCCGGGGTGAGGCCGACGCTGGCGGGCACCCGGGCGACCAGCGGCGCGGCGAGGGTGTTGGAGTCGAAGACGAGCTGCTCGGTGCGCAGCGCGCCGCCGGCGGCCAGCAGGTCGACGGGCGCCACGTCGGGTCGACTGACCTCCAGGGAGGCGACCGGGCGCAGGTTGGTGAGGCGCCGGGAGGTCACCTGGGCGACGACCTCCACGCCGCCCTCGCTGGTGACGGAGACCAGGGGAGCGCCCGCCGGTGCGAGGGTGCCGTGCTCGGCGCCGACCTGGACCACGAGGCCGTCTGCAGGCGCGCGGATGGGCACCGCGCCGGTCTCGCCGGTCGACAGGGCACTCAGACGGCGACCCGCGGCGAGAACCCGCGCATCTGCCCGAGACACCGCAGCGCGGGCTTCGTCGAGGCGGCGCGGAGAGACCAGCTCGCCGGCTCCGAGGCGCTCGATGCGGGCGAGGTCCGAGCGGGCGACGTCGCGATCGATCCGCGCAGTGGCGAGATCAGCGGAGAGGGAGGCCCAGTGCTCGGCGGCGCCGGCGGGGACCAGGGTGCCCAGGCGCTGACCTGCTCGCACCCGGGTGCCGACCACGGGCGGCGTGTCTCCCCAGGCGACGAGCCCGTCCACCGGCGCCGCGACCACCGCGCTGTCGGAGGGGTCCGGGTGCACGACCCCGCTCGCCGTGACGGTCGGTGCGAGGGAGTGGCGCGCGACCGGCTCGACCCGGAAGGGGATCTGCCACTGGGTCTCCTTGAGGAAGGTGATCTCCCCCTCGGCCTCCCCCGCGTGCTCGACCGCGGCCCCGTCGCCGACGATCACGTCCCCACCGTCCCACTCGGCGCGCTCGCCGTCCGCCTCGTAGACCATCATGAGCCGGTAGGTGCCGGCCTTCTGGGGTGCCGCGGCCGACTCGGAGAAGATGCCCGCCCGGGCGACACCGTCTTCGGAGTGGGACTCGACGACGAAGCCGTCCTGCTCGAACCGCAGGGTGAACCGGCCACTGTTCGCCGCTGCGTTGTCCGCGATCCGCGTCACGTGGGCATGGAACGAGAAGGGCTGGCCGGCGACCGGCGCGTCCAGCTCGACGAAGAGCTCGTGGCCGTCGGCCCAGCGGGTGATCGCGACCGTCGGCCCCTCCTCGCCGTGGTCCGCGTGGTCGGCGCCACCGCCGTGGCTGTGGCCGCCGGCACCGTGGGAGTGTCCGTGCTCGGCCGGGGTGGCGGTGCCCAGGCAGCCGGTCAGCAGCAGGAGCAGCAGGGAGGGCCTCATCGGGCCACCTCGTCGATGATATCGTTGAAGACGGGTTCCTCGAATCGACCCGATGCACAGGCCAGGTCCAGGCGGGCCCGTCGCACGGCGATGGCGCGCTGCACGTCGACCAGCGCGGCGGCCTCGGCCTCGGAGGCCACGTCGAGCAGCTCGGAGAGGGTCGCTTCACCGCCCAGGTAGCGGTCGACGGCACCGGCCCACAGCGCATCGGCGGCGAGTGGGTCCCCTCCATCGGCGAGCGTCTGCACCCGGGTCCACGCGGCGTGGATGTGGCTTTGGAGCAGGACTTCTCGCTCCTGCGCCGCCGCCTCGGCCGCGCGGAGTTCCGCCTCGGCCCGTCGCCGGTCCTCGCGGCCGCGATCGAAGATCGGGAGCTGCAGCGCGCCGCCGACCTCCCAGCCTCCCTCGCGGCTGCTGCCGTCGGGCATCGCGTCCCAGCGAGCGCCGCCGTAGAGGTCCAGATCCGGGGCCTGCGCCCGGCGCTCCGCCGCGACCAGGGACCGGGCCGCGTCCACCCGCAGGCGCAGGGCCGCAAGCTCGGGATCCTCGGCCAGCGCCCGCTGCAGCCAGGCGTCGACCGGCTCCAGGTCGGGCAGATCGCCCAGCTGCAGCCCGCTCGGGTCGAGGCCCGTCCGCGCTTCCAGGCGCGCCCCGACGTCTGCTGACCGCGCCCGGTCCAGGTCCAGGTCGAAGCGCCGCGTCCGGGCCACCAGCGCCAGCCGGTCCCGGTCGAAGCCCGAGGTGAGTCCGACCCCGGCCTCGGCACCGAGCTGGCCCTGCACCGTATCGAGCCGTCGAGACCACGCCTCGCGCGCCCGGACCCGGCCCGACGCCGCGACCAGCTCCAGCACGTCGGCGCGCAGGTCGCACACCACCGCCACCGCATCGGCGCGGGCGGCCCGCTCTCCGGCCTGGCCCCGCAAGCTCGACGCCGTGCGCCGGGGCAGGGAGGAGAGCCCCAGGTCCACGGTGATCCCGCCCCCGACGACCCGGGTGTTCGCGCCCGCCGGACCGTTGGCCTGCTCCCGGCGTGCCAGCAGCTCCGGGTCGGCCAGCAGGGGCGGCGCCGTGCCGTCCGCGCGCGCGTCCGCCACCCGTGCGTCCTGACGAGCGATCGACCACGGCTGGGCGAGGGCGCTGCGGACGAGCGCGACCTCGGTTGGCGGGTCGGCGGCGGCGGCCGGGCCCGTGAGCAGGCACGCGACCCACAAACTACACATTGTAGTAGTTCGCATTCGAAGGACGTTGTAGAGCGTCGGGCGCATGGGTCCTAGAGGGACAGGTTGAGCAGGTGCTCGAGCTGGTGGTGCAGCCAGGGCACGGTCGTGAGCGCGCCGAGTCCGAACAGCAGGAGCAGGACGCCGTCGAGCCAGGACACGTCCGGAGTGGGCGGGACCAGGCGCTCGTCACTCACGGCGAGCAGGGACTGCACGCGATCCTCGAGGCTGGCGCCGGTCCAGGCCAGGGCCGTGTGGCGCACGACCAGGCTCCGCCGCGCGGCCCGGAGCAGGGTGTCGGCGACGAGCAGGGGATCGCCGACGGCGAGGGCTGCGGCGACGTCGGCCTCGCGCTCGGCGTGGGCGAGCCAGGAGGTCAGGAAGGGGCGGGCGGCGATCGCGGGCACCGGCAGGACGAGCACCCGGAGCAGCATCAGCACGGCCGGGTCCCGGCGGGCGAGGTGGCCCTGCTCATGGGCGACCACCACCGCGCGCTCCTGCTCGTCGAGCTCGGACCACAGGGTGCGATCGGCGAGGAGCCCTGGCCGGAGCCACCCGTGGAGCAACACGACGGGCTCGGCGAGGTCGAGCACCCGTGGGGTCGCGCCGCCACCCGCACCGAGGGGCTCGCGGAGGAGGACGAGCGCGCGGCGGAGCAGGCCTGGGAGCAGGAACAGCAGCACCAGGGCGGCGGGCACGAGCAGGCCGGTCGACGACCAGGGGTGCATGGCGCACAGGTGCCACCACCCGGGCTGATCGGCGCAGTGGCAGGCCAGGAACTCGCCGGTGTGGGGGTCGCCCGGCACGAGGACGGCAAGGGCGACCAGCGCGCCGAGGAGCCACGGCAGCACCGCGACCCCCGCGTGCAGGCGGCCGAGCCCGGTGACGTGGCGCGCCACCAGGCCAAAGAGCGGCAGCACGAAGATCCCGGCCCCGGCCACGACGGCCAGCGCCGCGGCCACCGCGATCACGACGACGACCAGCGCGCTCATCGGCCACGCCCCGCACGTCGCGCGCGCAGCAGCGCCTCCAGCCGGTCCAGGGCGGCCGGATCGACCTCCTCCACCCGGTCGAGGAACGCGACCAGCAGGGGCTCCGTCGCAGAGTCCGCCCGCTCCAGCACCTGCCCGACCTCCGCAGCCAGCGCTTCCTCCCGACTGCGCGACGCCGAGTAATGCCAGGATCGACCCACCTTCTCCCGATCGACCTCCCCCTTGCCGTGCAGCCTGTCGAGCACCGTCGCGATCGTCGTGTACGCCAACGCCCCGCCGACCTCGTCCAGCACCTCGCGGACAGACCACGAGCCTCCCTGCCAGAGGGTGGCGAGGACGCGGCGCTCGAGCTCGGGTTCGCGAGACATGGGAGGGGTTCTACTACGTGTTGTCGTAGTGGGCCAGAGGGGCGCAGGCCGGATCTGGTAAGGGCGCGCGTCCTCGTTTCCCCCCACCACGGAGACACGAAGTCACGGAGGGCCACGGAGAGGGGATCATCCAGGCCAGACAAGTCCTGCAGGCCGGCGAACCATGAAGACCGGGCGTCAAGACGCAGAGCGACAGGCTCTCCACGCCACCCTCCGTGGCCCTCCGCGCCTCCGTGGTGGGGGTGTGCCCCCTCCCTGCGGCCCTCCTCTCCGGTGCCCTTCACCCCCCAAGCACCGCCCTCAACCCCGGCAACCTGGCATCCCGCTCACTGATCACCACCGGCCTCGCCGGCCACGGAATCCCGAGCGCCTCATCGTCCCAGCGCACCCCCACCTCATCCTCCGGCACCCACCCGGTCGTCATCCGGTAGGTCACGACCGCGACCTCGCTCAGTGTCAGGAACCCGTGCGCACACCCGGCCGGGATCCACAGCAGGTCTGCCGTCCCAGCATCCAGCTCGAACGCGGCGAACTGGCCGATCGTCGGCGAGCCCGCTCGGAGGTCGACCACGACGTCGAACACCCTGCCGAAGGACACGCCGATCAGCTTGCCGAGGCCCTTCTGGGCGTGCAGGCCGCGCAGGGTGTGGCGGGTGGTGCTGGTGGAGCGGGCGTCGCGGACGAAGTGGGTGCCGTCGGGCAGGGGCCAGTCGGTGGACCAGGTCTCGACGAAGCTGCCGCGGTCGTCGCCGTGCACCGCGGGGGCGAAGCGCAGCACGCCGGGCAGCGGGGTCGCGAACGGGGTCATGCAGGGCTCCAGGATCCGTGGGTTCCCAGCCCTCCGCGGTCCGTGGGATCGTCGAAGGGCAGGGGAGGGCGCTCCCCATGCTACTCGGCACCCTCGGAGGTTGGATGAGCCAGCATCGTCGGGTCTGGTACGCGCGCGCCACGTACGGGGAGGCGGAGATCGCCGCGGTGGTCTCGGCCCTGCGCGAGCGGTCGCTGACCCTGACCGGGGGGCCCGCCGTGCACGCCTTCGAGGACCGCGTCGCCGCCCTCATGGGGCACACCCACGGGGTGATGGTCAACTCGGGCAGCTCGGCGCTCATGCTGGCCGTCGCGAGCCACGACCTGCCCGCCGGCAGCGAGGTCATCACGCCGGCCCTGACCTTCGCCACCACGGTCGCTCCGGTGGTGCAGCGGGGGCTGCGGCCGGCGTTCGTGGACGTCGAGCCCGACAGCTTCGTGGTCGACGTGGACCGGGTGGAGGCGATGATCGGCCCGGAGACGAGCGCCATCCTGGTGCCGGATCTGGTGGGCAACGTGCCCGACTGGCCCCGGCTGCGGGCGCTCGCCGACGCGCACGGGCTCGCCCTCATCGAGGACGCGGCCGACACGCTGGGGCCGACCTGGAATGGTGCTCCGACCGGCTCTCTCGCCGACACCACCATCGGCAGCTTCTACGCGTCCCACGTCATCACCTGCGCCGGAACCGGGGGCCTGGTCGCCATGCGGGACCCGAAGCGGGCCGAGCGCGCCCGCCAGCTGCGGGGGTGGGGCCGTCGCACCGCCCGGGGAGCCGAGTCCGAGGCCCTCGACGCGCGCATGGCGGTCGAGATCGACGGCGAGCCCTACGACGCCAAGTACGTCTTCGACGACCTCGGGTTCAACTTCATGCCCTCCGAGCTCGGCGCCGCCTTCGGCCTGGTCCAGCTCGACGGACTCGAAGCCGCCAGCGAGGCCCGGCGCCGCAACGTGGCCCGCCACCGCGCGCTGCTCTCCCGCTGGCCCGACTGGTACCGCCTGCCGGTCCAGCGCCCCGAGGTGCAGACCGCCTGGCACGGCTTCGCCTTCACCCTGCACGCGGACGCCCCCTTCTCCCGCAACGCGCTGCAGCGCTTCCTCGAGGAGCGGGGCATCCAGACCCGGGCCGTGCTCACCGGCAACATCCTGCGCCAGCCCGCCCTGCGCGGGGTCGACGTGCGCACCGACCCCGCCGGCTACGCCGAGGCCGACCGGGTCATGCGCCAGGGCCTGATGATCGGCTGCCATCAGGCCCTCGAGGACGCTGACCACGACGCCATCGCCGCCGCCTTCGAGGCCTGGGCGGCGCGGTGGTGATCGCCCTGTCGGGCGCGACCGGCTTCCTGGGTCGCCGGGTCGCCCAGCTTGCCGACGTGAAGACCCGCCTTCATCGCGGCGATCCTCGGTGGGAGGACCCGGCCGCCCTGGCCCGGGATCTCGCGGGGGTCGACGCGGTCGTGCACCTCGCCGGCCACTACGTCAACCGCCACGGACCCGCCGACGTGCTGCCGCTGGTCGACGCGAACATCCGCCTGGGTGCGGTGCTGCTCGAGGCCGCGGCCCTCGCCGGGGTCCGGGTCGTGCTCGCCGACACCCCGATGGCCTGGACCGACGCCGGGGCAGCCAACCTCTACGGCGCCACCCGCCGCGCCCTCGCCGCGCTCGCCGCCGCCTACACCGACCTGCCCGTGGTGCGGGTGCTGATCCACGACACCTACGGTCCCGATGATCCGCGTCCCAAGCTGGTTCCGGCGCTGCTTCGGGCCCGAGCCACCGGGGCACCTCTGCCCATCTCCGCGGCCGGCGCGGTCGACCTGATCCACGTCGACGACGCGGCCCGCGGGGTGCTCCTCGCCGTAGAGCCCGCGACCCTGCCGGGGGCCTTCGCCATCCGCAGCGGCGTCGTGCACACCCCGCTCCAGGTCCTGCGCCTGCTCGAAGAGGTCGACGGCAAGCCGATCCCCCACCAGGTGACCCCCGGCGCGCCCTCCACCGTGCTTCCCTGGGCCGGCCCCGACCTGCCGGGCTTCGCCCCCGAGATCCCCCTGCCGCGCGGTCTGCGCGCCCTGTGCGAGTCGTCTCCATGAAGGTGCTCTTCGTCCACCCGCGCTTCCCCGGTCAGTTCGGTCTGCTCGGCCGCTGGCTGCACGCTCGCCTGGGCTGGGACGTGCGCTTCCTCCACCACGGCGATCGCGGCTTCAAGGAGCCGTGGAAGGTCTACGGCTATGGGCCGGTCCAGCGGAACGCCTCGCTGCGCGGCGCGACCGCCACCTTCGACGAGGGCGAGCGCCACGGACTCGCCGCCGCCCGCACCCTGCGCGGCCTGCTCGAGGCGGGGGAGGTGCCCGATCTCATCGTCTTCCACAGCGGCTTCGGCGTGGGGCGCTACCTCGGAGAAGTGACGGACATCCCAAGGAGCGGGCTGTTCGAGTGGTGTGCCGATCCGGTGCGCGCCCGCACGCCCGCCCGGCCGCAGACCGCGTGGAGCACCGGCCGCCGCATGACCTCGTACGGCAGCGTCGCCAGCGTGCTCCTCGACCTGCTGTACTGCGACGCCGCCTGGACCTCGGCCGCCAACCAGCGGGCCCAGTTCCCCCC
>CALATR010000125.1 GCA_937891875.1 uncultured Pseudomonadota bacterium
CCCGGGCGCAGTGGAGGACCGATGCGCGCGCAGATCCACCTCGACCCCGCGTCCGCCGCGCTGGCCGTCGCCGGACGCCCCCTCGCCGAGCAGCTGCTCCGGGTGGTCTCCGCGGCGGGCTTCGACGTGGTGGAGGACGCCGGCGACGCGCTGGCCCTGCACGTCGACGGTCGCTTCGCCGCGGTCCTGCCAGGCTCGCTCGCCCGGCTCGAGGCTGACGGCGACGCCCTGCTCGCCCTCGACGGCACGCCCATCGCGGCGATCGGCCACGGCCGCACCGACCTCGACCGCGCGGACGGCCCCCGCGCCTCGACCGACGAGTCCTTCGACGCCAGCACCCCCGCCGGACGCGTGCGCGCCGAGCGGGTGATCCGCCGCCGCCACGCCGAGGATCTGCTCGATGCCGGCGTCATCGTCGTCGATCCCGACCGCGTCCCCCTCGACACCACCGTCGAGGTCGCCGCGGGCGCGACCCTGTGGCCAGACGTCGTCTTGCGCGGACACACCCGGGTCGGCGCCGGAGCAGAGGTCCGGATCGGCTGCTGGATCGAGGACAGCGAGATCGGCGAGGACGCGCTCATCAAGCCGCACTCCGTGTGCGAGGGCGCCAGCGTGGGCGCGGGCAGCCAGGTCGGCCCGATGGCCCACCTGCGGCCGGGAGCCCGGCTCGAGGGCGACAACAAGGTGGGCAACTTCGTCGAGGTGAAGAAGGCGGTCCTGCACCGCGGCGCCAAGGCCAGCCACCTGACCTACCTGGGCGACGCCGAGATCGGCGCGGACGCGAACATCGGGGCCGGCACGATCACCTGCAACTACGACGGCCACCGCAAGCACCGCACCCGGATCGGCGCGGGGGCGTTCATCGGCAGCAACAGCGCACTGGTCGCGCCCATCTCGGTCGGTGACGGGGCGATCGTCGGGGCGGGCAGCACGCTCACCCGGGACGTGCCCGCGGACGCGCTCGCCGTGGTCCGGGGACAGACCAAGGTGCTGGAGGGCAAGGGCAAGGCGCTCAACGAGCGAAACGCCCGCTTGAAGGCGCAGGAGCAGGCGAAGGGCTGACGTGGCCGACGACTCGCCATCGCACCTGCAGCGGCTCAACCCGGAGCAGCATCGGGCGGTCACCGCCACCGATGGCCCGGTCATGGTCCTGGCTGGCGCGGGCTCGGGCAAGACCCGGGTCCTCACCCGCCGGATCGCCCACCTGCTGCACCTGGGCGTCGATCCGGAGCAGATCCTGGCCGTGACCTTCACCAACAAGGCCGCGACCGAGATGAAGGAGCGCGTGGTCGAGCTGGTCGGCGAGGTGGGCGACAAGGTCTGGGTCAGCACCTTCCACAGCACCTGCGGACGCATCCTGCGCCAGGACATCGAGGCGCTGGGCTTCACCAAGCGCTTCAGCATCTACGACGACGACGACCAGCTGCGGATCGTCCGCCAGCTCCTCGCCGATCGCGGGTGGGACCCGAAGCAGTTCCCCCCGGGCCGCTTCCTGGGCAGGATCGACAACTACAAGAACCGCCTGCTCACCCCCGACGACGTCATCGAGCAGCGGCGCTCGAGCCCGGCCGATCCGGTGCTCCAGCTGTGGCGGGACTACGAGGAGAACCTCGCCGCTGCCGATGCCATCGACTTCAACGACCTCATCGGCAAGGTGGTGCAGCTCTTCGACGAGTCCGACGAGATCCGCCAGAAGTGGCAGGAGCAGTTCCGCTACGTGCTGGTCGACGAGTACCAGGACACCAACCACGCCCAGTACAAGGTCCTGCGCACACTCACCGCTCTCAACCGCAACCTGTGCTGCGTCGGCGACGACGACCAGTCGATCTACGGGTTCCGCGGCGCAGACATCCGGAACATCCTGGACTTCCAGTCAGACTTCCCCGACGCGCTGATCATCCGGATGGAGCAGAACTACCGCTGCTCCAAGAACATCCTGACCGTCGCCAACGCCGTCGTGGCGCGCAACAGCGGCCGCATCGAGAAGGCCCTGTGGACCGAGGCGCACCCGGGTCCGCTGGTCAACGCCCTGGTCGCCGAGACCCCCGAGAAGGAGGCCGAGCTGGTCGCGACGGCGATCAAGCAGCTCCTCCGCCAGGAGTTCCGCTACGAGGACATGGTGGTGCTCTACCGGAGCAACCGCACCGCCAAGACCTTCGAGCGCGCCCTGGGCCGGGCCGGCATTCCCCACGAGGTCATCGGAGGCCAGAGCTTCTACCAGCGCCGGGAGATCCGCGACGCCCTCGCCTACCTGCGCCTGGTGGTCAACCCCGCCGATGACGCCGCCTTCATGCGGGTCTGCAACGTGCCCGCTCGCGGCATCGGCACCGCGACCCTGTCCCAGGTGCGCGAGGAGGCCGGCACCCGCGGCGAGCCCCTGCTCGCCACCGCCAGAGCACTCGCTCAGGGCAGCAGCCAGAGCGCCAAGGCGCTGGCGACCTTCGTCACCCTCATCGACCAGCTCTCCGGCCTGGCCCGCGACCTCAAGCCCCCGGCCCTGGTACGCGAGATGCTCGATCGCAGCGGCTACGACGACATGCTGCTCGCCGAGGACAGCAACGAGGCCCGAGAGCGGGCGAAGAACCTCGACGACCTGGTGTCGCGCGCCGGGCAGGCCCTCGGCGAGGCCGGCCAGAACCCCCTCGACGCCCTGCAGGCCTGGCTCGACGACGTCGCCCTGACCGCCACCGGCGACGACGACGAGGAGCCCACCGGCAAGGTCTCGCTCATGACCGTGCATACCAGCAAGGGGCTCGAGTTCCCCGTGGTCTTCGTGGTGCACATGATGGAGGGCACCTTCCCCCACGCTCGTGCCCTCGAGGACGCGACCGTCGAGGAGGAGCGCCGGCTCGCGTACGTCGCGTTCACCCGCGCCCAGAAGCGGCTGGTCATCACCCGCTCCTACCGACTCCCGGGCACGCGCCCCGGTTCGGGCGAGCCCGCCCAGCCCTCACGATTTCTGTACGGACTGCCCGATGCCGCGACCGTCGGCGAGCTGCCGGACACCGGAGAGGGCGAGCCGGACGACCTGGAGGCCGCGCGTCGACTCGCCCGTCGCCAGCGGCTCCACCGCTTCCTGGAGCGCCGGAAGGCCGCCGAGGTCGACCACGGGAGCCTGATCACCCGGGAGGTCCAGTCCCTGGAGGATCTCGCTCCCGGTACACGGGTCTTGCATCCACACCATGGGGTAGGGGTGGTCCGAATGGTCGTGCAGACCCCCTACCCGCCACGCGCAAAAGTGACGTTTGGCGGACATCGTACGGAGACGGTGCCCCTTGCTCCGTGCCCCCTGGTGGTGGTGGTTCACGCAGAGCCGGCAGACCCCCCGGAGGACGCGATCGAGCCCTGACCACCGGGCGAGCGGGCCACGTCGGAAGCCGCATGCTAGGGTCCGGGGCAACCCTGCAAGAGTCCCTTGTCCATGATCGTCTCCTGCCCCGCCTGCAGCGCCCGTTACAAGATTGATCCGTCCAAGATCAAGGGCCGTGGCGCCAAGATCACGTGTCCCCGTTGCGGGCACAAGTTCGTGGTCTACAAGGACCGGCCGCAGACCTCCAGCATCGACCTGCCGCAGCAGACCATGCGGTCGACGACGGGCATCGGTACCCGGGACTTCCGCCGCGTGGGCGTGACCTGGCGCGTGCGCAAGGCGATCGGTGTCACCTACAGCTTCCACGACCTCGCCACCCTCGAGAAGCACATCGAGGCCGGCCGGGTCGAGGGGCGCGACGTGCTGTCCTACGACGCGCGCACCTGGGTCCCCATCGACTCCCTGGACGACCTCGGCGCCTACTTCGAGGACATCTGGCGCATGGCGGAGCGCGGCGAGATCGCCGGGCCGGCCCCCAGCCGCAACTCGGAGGACGAGGCCGAGGCCCCGACCACCATCATGGGCCACGGTCATGCCCTGATGGACGACATCCGCAAGGCCGTCGCCGAAGCCACGACGCCGCCGCCCTCCCCCCAGCGCAGCCTGGACCCGGGCTGGTCGCCGGCACCGGCGGTGCCTCGCCCCCACGCGGAGCTGACCGCGGACGACCCGACCACGTTCTCGCGACGCGGCCGGGAAGAGCCCAGCGACCTGACGCCCAGCACCTCGGACGTGCGCGGCCACGGCCCGCCCGAGGCCGCTGGCTACGGGCAGGGCACCCACTCGGGATCGCCGCGCCAGACGCCCGCACCCAAACCCGCTCCCACCCACGAGGACGGGCGTGACCTCGACAACACGGTCGTCCTGGTCACCGCCATCGTCGCCATCGTCGTGGTCATCCTGGTGATGGGCCTGGGCCTGTGGTGGGCCGGCGTGCTACCGCGCAACGGTGCCTCGGGAGCGCCCGGCAACGGCGCTTCCAGCGGTCAGGTCATGCCCCAGCCTCCCCCCAGCGCTCCGGCGCCCGGGGCGACCGAGGGTGGGGCGGGGGACGTACCAGGGACCGCATCGCCGCCCCCAGAGGGCGCCGCCACCGGTGGAGCCAGCGGAGCTGGCGATGCCACGACAGAACCGCCCCAGCCGTAGTCTGCAGGAGGACGGCCGGTGAACATCCAGTGTGAGAACTGCGGTGCAGAGCACGATCTGGACCCGCCCGCTTGGGTGCTGTCGTCCGGACGGCCGTTCCGCTTCCGCTGCTCGGTGTGCGGTCACTCCCAGATGGCGGAGCCGCCCACCGCGGTGACGCTGCCGGAGACGGTCGCCGCGCAGGACGAAGCGGAGGCCGAGCCCGCGGAGCAGCCCGCC
>CALATR010000126.1 GCA_937891875.1 uncultured Pseudomonadota bacterium
ACTACCACCGCTACTCCGGCTACCCGGGTGGACTGACCTCCGTCGACGCCGCCACCGTGCGTGCCGAGGATCCGGAGCGCATGATCCAGCAGGCGGTCAAGGGCATGCTTCCCAAGAACAAGCTCTCCCGGCAGGTGCTGAAGAAGCTGAAGGTGTACGCGGGCGACGAGCACCCGCACGCCGCTCAGCAGCCCAAGCCGCTCCCCGAGGTGATCTGACATGGCCCGCAACAAGGTCCAGTACTACGGCACCGGCCGTCGCAAGACCGCCACGGCGCGGGTCTACCTGCGTCCCGGCAGCGGCCGCATCTTCATCAACAAGCGCCCGGCGGAGGTCTACCTCCCCCGCGCCACTCACCGCATGGACCTCGCCCAGCCCATGGCGCTCACCGAGACCGCCAACGGCTACGATGTCTACGCGAACGTGCGCGGCGGCGGCCACACCGGCCAGACCGGCGCCATCCGCCTGGGCATCGCCCGTGCGCTCATCGAGCTGAACCCGGAGTTCCGGGGCACGCTCAAGCGCGCTGGCTTCCTGACCCGCGACGCCCGCAAGGTCGAGCGGAAGAAGTACGGACGCCGTGGCGCCCGTCGCTCCTTCCAGTTCTCCAAGCGCTAGTCTGCTGGCGTGTTCGGTTCGGTCTCGGCCCTGCGTCGAGCTCGAACCGAGTCCGCTCGGCAACCCGAGAGCCGCACTTCGTGGATACCCACGAGTGCGGCTTTCGTGCGTCTGGGATCCGCGGGGTGAGATCTCGCTGGATCGGTTCGTCTGCGGCGTCTGCGGCGGCACCTCGACGGCCACGACGGGTTGCGTTGGATCACCGCGCCGGACGGTGTAGAACCCACGGGTCGATCCGGTGAGGTCCCATGCGCAAGAAGTTCATCTTCATCACGGGCGGAGTGCTCTCCGCCCTCGGAAAGGGTCTGTCCGCGGCCGCGCTCGGCGCGCTGCTCGAGGCGCGGGGCCTGCGGATCACCCACCTCAAGATGGACCCGTACATCAACGTCGACCCGGGCACGATGTCGCCGTTCCAGCACGGTGAGGTCTTCGTCACCGACGACGGCGCCGAGACCGACCTCGACCTCGGACACTACGAGCGGTTCACGTCCGTGCGCATGAGCCAGCGCAACAACTTCACCACCGGCCGCGTCTACCAGACCGTCATCGAGCGCGAGCGCGAGGGCGCCTACCTGGGTCGTACCGTGCAGGTGGTCCCGCACATCACCGACGAGATCAAGCGCCGGATCATGAGCGCGTCCGAGATGGCGGATCTCATCATCGTCGAGGTCGGTGGCACGGTCGGTGACATCGAGGGGCTGCCGTTCCTCGAGGCCATCCGTCAGGTCCGACAGGATGTCGGGAGAGAGAACACGCTGTTCGTGCACCTCACCCTGGTGCCGTTCATCCGCACGGCGGGGGAGCTGAAGACCAAGCCGACCCAGCACAGCGTCAAGGAGCTGCTCCAGGTCGGCATCCAGCCCGACATCCTGTTCTGTCGCTGCGACCGACCCCTGCCCAAGGACATGCGCCAGAAGATCGCGCGGTTCTGCAATGTCGACGACCGCGACGTCATCAGCGTGGAGGACGTGGAGCACATCTACTTCCTGCCCAAGCACCTCCACCAGGAGGGCGCGGACGACCGGGTCCTCGAGAAGCTCGGCATCTGGGCCACCTCCGCCAACCTGGACCGCTGGGACGAGCTGGTCTCGCGGCTGCGAAACCCGCGTCACACCGTGAGGGTGGGCATCGTCGGCAAGTACGTCGACTTCAGCGACACCTACAAGAGCCTCAACGAGGCGCTGGTGCACGGTGGCCTGGCTGCGAACACCAGGATGGAGCTGGTCTTCATCGACTCCGAGCAGCTCGACCCCAACAACACCGCCGAGCAGCTGAAGGACCTCGACGGGGTGCTCGTGCCGGGCGGCTTCGGCGTGCGCGGGACCGAGGGCAAGATCGGGGCCATCCGCTACGCCCGCGAGAACCAGATCCCGTTCTTCGGGATCTGCCTGGGCATGCAGCTGGCGGTCGTCGACTTCGCCCGCCACGTGCTCGACCTGTCCGGCGCCAACAGCCGCGAGTTCGACGAGGGCACCAAGCACGCACTCATCGAGCTCATGAACGAGCAGCACGAGGTCACCCAGCTGGGCG
>CALATR010000127.1 GCA_937891875.1 uncultured Pseudomonadota bacterium
CGCGCTGCGGAGGTGGTCGAAGCCCTCGCCGCCCGCGGCCCGGTGACCGTCGCCCTCGAGGCCATCCACGCCGACCACCAGGACGCCGCGACCGCACTCACCGAACACGGCAAGAAAGGCAGATTCAAGCGAGACTCCGAGTGGAAGCGCTCCTGGGGCTTCCCCCTGGGCGCCTACTGGCCCGTGATCCGGCAGGCGACCGACGGCGTCGTGCTCGTCGGCGCCGGCCTCGACCTCGGACCCGCCCCCGCCGAGCGCGAGATCCGCATCCCCGACGGCTACGAGGCCGCCCTGCTGGAGGCGATGGAGGGCCACGAGATGAGCGACGAGGTCCGCGCCCGCTTCGCCCGCTCGATGGCCTGGCGCGACCTGCGGATCGCCGAGCTCGCGGTCGACGGCTGGAGCGGCGAGGGCACCCTGGTCATCCTCACCGGCCGCGGCCACGTCGAGGGAGGCCGAGGCGTGACGTTCCAGCTGGAGGCGCTGTCCGACGCGCCGGTGAGAGCAGCCCTGCTGGACGGGGAAGACGCGGAGTGTCCAGCGGGGATCCCGGCGATCCGGTAGGGTGGAGGTCTGGTTCGGGGCGGAGAGTGGTGGAGGAGCGGCCTCGCGGCGGAGGATCGTGGCGGCCTCGTCTGGCGTGAGGTCGCGTGGCTTCCGGCGAGGGAGTGGCGGGGCGGTCTCTGGTCGCTGGTCTCTGGGGCCCTCTGCGAGCGGGGGCTGCAGACCTTCACCCCGGCACTCCGAGACGTGTCGACTCGCTGCGTCCTGGCCGCCGAAGGCGCTCCGATGCCCGCAGCGGCAGGGTTGATCCGCCCGAACCGGACCGTCGTTCCACCACCGATGTCTTGGGCCCAGAGACCAGGGACCAGAGGCCAGAGACGCTCCTGCCGGTGTGCGGCAGCGGATCTACGGGCGTGGCGGTCGCTGGTCTCTGGGGCCCTCTGCGAGCGGGGGCTGCAGACCTCCACTCCGGCACTCCGAGACGTACCGACCCGCAGCGTCCTGGCCGCCGAAGGCGCTCCCGATGCTCGCAGCAGCAGGGTTGATCCGCCCGAACCGGACCGTCGTTCCACCACCGATGCCTTGGGCCCAGAGACCAGGGACCAGAGACCAGAGACGCTCCTGCCGGTGTGCGGCAGCGGATCTACGGCCCGCCACTCCCTCGACCGCCGATCCACCCCACCTGCCGCTGGCCTCCCCCTCCTCCCCGCGCTACCCGCGCTCCCCCGGAGGCCACGTGATGTCCCGCTTGCTCCTCGCCTTCCTGCTCGTCGGCTGCCGCGCGAGCGTCACGGACCCGACCGACTCCGACGTCGACACCGGCGACACGGACACCGACACCGGCGACACCGACACCGGCGACACGGACACCGGCGACACCGACACCGGCGACACGGACACGGACACGGACACCGACACCGACCTGGACACTGCCGTCGACCCCGGCCCGCCGATCTTCCCGTCCACCGTCGATCGGGTCACCGTCACCGTGCGCACGAAGACCACCGCCTTCAGCGACTCCGACGACCAGCGCATCCAGCTCTGCCTCGCCGAGGATCGGTGCGTGTCCCTGGTCACGAAGGACGTGAGCGACATGCGCCGCGGCCAGGTCGACGTGTACCATCGCGCCGGCTTCGACCTGCCCCGGGCGGACATCGATCGCGTGCAGCTGCGCACCACCGACGGGGGCAACCAGTGGGAGCCCGCGTGCCTGCAGGTGTCGCTGGACGGCGAGCCGGTCTACTGCCGCGACGACCTGTCGTTCGAGCTCGGAAAGGGCAGGGGGGAAGTGCTCTCCTGGTCGGACGAGGCCGGGCTGGGCGGGAGCACCTGCACCACCTGCGAGCCCCGGGGCACGCTCACCCACGGACCCATGGTCGGCGCGACCGGGCCCGACCACGCGTCCATCTGGCTGCGTACCGACGCCCCCCGCCGGGTCGGCCTGCGCATGTCCCGCGACGCCGATCTCTCCGAGGCGCCGGTCGTCGCGTGGGCCTACCCGGGTCCCGAGCACGACTTCACCGCCCAGCTCGAAGTGGACGGCCTGACCCCCGACACGCTGTGGCACTACGGCATCGAGCTGGACGGGGTGCTCGTGCACGAGGCCGCCTTGCGTACGCCGCCGTCGAAGCCCGGCCGCACGACCCTGGCGCTGGGCTCGTGCGCCAAGGACGAGGATCAACCCATCTTCGAGGCCATCGACGCCGTCGAGCCCGACGTCATGGTCTTCCTCGGAGACAACCACTACGGCAACACCGACGACCTCGCGTCCCACCGCTGGTTCTATCGCTGGACCGCCGAGCGTCCCCCGCGGGCCGCCCTGCTCGACCACGTCGCGACCGTCTCCACCTGGGACGACCACGACTTCGTCGGCGACAACACCGATGGTCGCGATGCGGGCGGAGACGTCGCCCTGACCGCGTTCCGCGAGTTCTGGGCCAACCCGACCTACGGCACCAAGAAGGGGCCGGGCGCCTACACTCGCTACCGCTGGAACGACGTCGAGCTCTTCCTGCTGGACGGCCGCACCTGGCGCCACGTCGACGGCTTCCTCGGCACCGAGCAGACCGCCTGGCTGCTGAAGGCCCTGCAGGACAGCGACGCCACCTTCAAGCTGGTCGCGACCGGCAGCCAGTGGAGCGAGACCGGCAGCGACGACAGCTGGGCCGCCTTCCTCGACGAGCGCGACGCCCTGTTCGACGCCTTCGAGGACGCCGACATCGACGGCCTCGTGCTCGTGTCGGGGGACATCCACCGCTCCGAGTTCCGCTGGGTGGAGCGCGACCGCGGCTACGATCTCCCCGAGATCACGGCCTCCCCGATCGCTACGTTCCGCAGCATCTGCTTCGGAGGCACCGTCGCCTGCTATGCCGGTGGAAACAGCTTTGTCGTCGTGGACGTGGACACCGCCGATCCCGATCCGACCCTGACCGCCCGAATCCTCGACCGGGACGGGGACGAACACGGCTGGTGGCGCATCCGCGCATCCTCGCTACGCTGACTGCGTGGAGGTCACGTGACCCGACTGCTGTTCTTCTCCGACTTCATCTGACCGTGGTGCTTCCTCGCGGAGCGGGGAACCCTCAGACCGGCCATGGAACGCTTCGAGCTGGACTTCGTGTGGCGCGGCTTCGAGCTGCACCCCGAGATCCCGCCCGGCGGCATGGACTTGGGCCGCATGTTCCCGGAGGACGCCATCGAGCGCATGCACGGACGCCTGAAGGAGGTTGCCGCAGGCATGGGGATCAGCTTCGACCCGCCGCGCCACGCGCCGTCGACCCGCCGGGCCCTCGCCCTCGCCGAGCTCGCCCGTCGCGAGGGCGTGCTGGACGCGTTCCGCGACGGTGCCATGCATGCCCACTGGGTCGACCACCGGGACATCGAGGACGTCGACGTGCTCGCAGGCATCGCGGAAGAGTCCGGGTTGGACGCGGATCGTGCGCGGGCGTTCCTCTCCGATCCCCAGGTGCCCGGTCTGCTGCGGGATCAGCGCGTGGAGGCCCAGCGCTGGGGCGTCACCGGCATCCCGACGTGGTTCATGCTGCCCGCCGGCTGGACCCCCGCCGACGGCGTTCCCGACCAGGGACCGCGTCCGGTGAAGGTCGTCGGCTGCCAGCCCCTCGAGGTCGTCGAGCGGGCCGCCCGCATGGCCGGTGCGGTGGAGCGCGGGTGAGGGCCCTGGTCCCGCTCGTCCTCGCCGTCCTGCTCACCGGGTGCGTGAGCCGCCCCGAGCCGGTCCGCTACGTCGTCGTCCGCGGCGACACCCTCGGCGAGATCGCGACCGCCCACGGTGTGACCGTCGACCAGCTGCGCGCCTGGAACGGCATCGAGGGCGACCTGATCGAGGTGGACCAGGTCCTGCTCATCCACACCGAGCAGGCGGGTTCCGCCGAGCCCGATCCCGTGGCGCCCCCCCGTCCGCGGGCCCGAGGCACGGCCCGCCCGGCTGCTCCGGCAGCGGACGCCCTGGTCATGCCCGCCGCCAAGCCCTGTCTGGGCGGCCCGACCGGAGATGGCCTCGCCGACCAGGAGATGACCGCGTCCCAGGGTCTCTCGCCGGCCCAGGTCAAGCAGGCCTTCGGCGCCTTCGCGCCCCGGACCACCACCTGCCTGCCGTCCGACTGGACCGGCTCGGCCTCCCCCCAGTTCGACCTCGTCATCGGCTGCGACGGCCTCGTCCGCGAGGTGAGCGTCTCGGCGCCCTCCGGTCTGTCCGACGAGGTGCTGACCTGCCTGACCGACCGCCTCCGCTACGCGGAATTCCCGGCGCACGACCTGCCTGATGGCGAGCGTGCCCGGGTTCCGCTGCACCTGCGCAGCGAGTAGCTACGCGGCGTTCTGCGCGGCCAGGAAGGCCTCGAACGCCTCCATGATGTCCGGCGGAAGCTCGCCATCGCCGAGGCTGGTGGTCTGCTCGACCTTGCGCAGCTGGAACTGAGCGACGGCCTCCTCCAGCAGCTGGACCAGCTCGGCCAGGGTGCGGGACGAGTCGGACACGTTCTGCGAGGCGAGCACGTTGTCCTGCACGGTGCCCTCGAGGTGGCTGACCGCGTCGCGGATCTGGCTCATGCCTGCGGCCTGCTCGGCGCTGGCGTGGGCGATGTGATCGACGACCTCCGCGGTCTCGCCGGCGCTGGCGACGATGGACTGCAGGGCCTCGGCCGTGCGGCGGGCAAACTCGCCACCCTTGACGGCGTTCTCGTTGGACTCGCCGACGATCACCTCGACCTCCTTGGCGGCTTCGGCGCTGCGCTGGGCCAGGTTGCGGACCTCCTCCGCGACGACCGCGAAGCCACGTCCGTGCTCGCCGGCCCGCGCCGCCTCGACCGCGGCGTTGAGCGACAGCAGGTTCGTCTGGAAGGCGATCTCGTCGATCATGCGGATGATGCGGGTGACCCGGTCCGACGAGGAGGAGATCCCCTCCATCGCCTCGAGCAGGCCCGCCATCTCCTTGTTTCCGCGCTTGGAGCTCTCGCTCACGGTGCGAGCCAGGTCACGGGCGCGCTCGGCGCCGGTGGCGTTCTGGCTGACCTGCGCCTCGATCTCGACGATGGCGGCTCCCATCTGCTCGAAGGCGGCGGCGCTGCGGTTGTTGTTCTCGGCGACGATGCCGCTCGCCTCGGTGAGCGGGGCGATGAGGCCGGTGATCTCGCCGCTGGCGGTGCGCACGCGCTGCAGCGCCTCGTTCAGGCGACCGACCATGCGGGACATCGCGTCCATCATGGCGTCGTCGTCGCCGCGGGAGCTCACCTTGACCCGCAGGTCGCCGTCCGCGATCTGGGCGGCGACCGCCGCGACGGTGTTGCTCGCCGCGTTCAGGTCGTTCACGCTGGCGATCACCTGCTTGAACGCGCCTTCCCACTTGTTCTCGACCGCCGGTCCGACCTTGCCGACCGCGAGGTCCGACAGGCGGGCGGTGGTGGTCTCGATCGGGCCCTGGACCGCGTCGACCAGGCCGTTGACCGACTGCATGATCTCGGTGAGGCGCTTGTCGAGGCCGACCGTGGAGCCGCGGGCGGACAGGTCGCCCCGGGAGCACTTCTCCGACAGCGAGGCCATCTCGCCCTCGAAGCGCTTCCGCGACACCGTCTCCTCGGTGATGTCCGAGGCGAACTTCACGACCTTGTACACCTTGCCGCGCTGGTCGGTGATGGGGTTGTATGAGGCCTGGATGTAGACGCTCTTGCCGGCGTGGTCGACGCGCTCGTACGCGCCCGACTGGAACTTGCCGGCGGCGAGATCGCGCCAGAACTGGGCGTACGCCGGCGAGGCGGCCTCCTTCTGGGGCACGAACATGCGGTGGTGCTTGCCGACGATGTCCTCCTCGTCGTAGCCGACCACGCCGAGGAAGTTGTCGTTCGCGCCCAGGATCGTGCCGTCCGGCGAAAAGGAGATGACCGCGGTGGAGCGGGACAGCGCGGCGAGCTGGCCCTCGTAGTCGTTGTTGCGGATGGTCTGCTCGGTGATGTCCGTCGCGAACTTGACCA
>CALATR010000128.1 GCA_937891875.1 uncultured Pseudomonadota bacterium
CATGGGCGAGGCCCTTCCCGGCTGCTGGTTCGTGAACGGCGACCGCATCGTCACCGCACTACACGTGATGGCGGAGCCCAGGACGGCCAGCCGTGCGTCCCTCATCCGCCTCACCCTCGCAGACGATGCGCCGATGATCCGCCTGCAAGGTAGCACCTGGGCGGATGCGGCAGGGGCGTTGGCGCAGGGGGGCGGCGCAGCGGTGAGCGCCATCGACAAGCCCGTGGAGGAGGATGGCGAGGCCGGAGAGGCCGGCGCGCCGTAGGGCGAGCGAAGCGGGAGCGGGGGGAGGCCACGATCCGCTTGCGGCGAGCCCGGGAGGACTCGCGGAGGGTGTACGGCCGAGGACGCCGTCGCCGTCGGTAGCCAGTCAATGCACGACACCCCGCCCACGCCGAAGCGTGAGCGGGGTGCGTCTCCCCTCTCGGGGATTCCCGTTTCCGGGATTGCATGGAGGCGGCGGGAGTCGAACCCGCGTCCGAAGCCGCTCGATGTGAGCATCTACGTGTGTAGCCAACAGTGTTCCTGCCCCGTCCCCCCCGTTGGCACAAGGGACGTTGGGCTCGTCAGGGACTTTGCCGACGTGAGTCAGCGGTTCTTTATCGTCCTCTGGTCAGCGCCCTGCGCTCTTCCCTCTGGACTATCCAGGTCATGACATGCCCAGTCGGAACCCCTGGAAGTAGACCGACCGGACAGCTGGACCCTCTCGGGTCGGAGCTGAGTCTAGAGAATTCGTCCCGAAGGACGGGGATTCACTAGGCCGCAGCCCGCGCAGCGAAGAAGCTGTTGTTGTTGGCAGCTGATGGTTTGCAAGCGGATTTACGAGGTAGCCTGCACCTCGACACGCAGCCCTCCACCTACCACGACCCCGTCGAAACCGGAGCGCCCCCGATGTGAAAGAGCAGGACGCCGCTGGCGCCCGCTCCCCACAAGCTAGCTCCGGCCCTGGCCGTGTCAAGGGTCGACAGCCTCGATCCGGCCGGCTGCACCAGGCCGGGGGGGCCTTGCGACATCTCGGATCCAGCTGCACCAAATCGGGCGCGGACTCCAGCGTAGATGTGGATGAACCCACACTCTGTGGAGGAGCCATGTCTCTGCACGCCCTGCTCTCGCTCTCGGTGCTCACCGCCGCTGCCCTCGCGGCGTCCACCTCGGCGCACGCCCGCACCTGGTACGTCGACAAGACCCGGGCGGGCTTCGTCGCGCCCTCGGACCGCAACGGCGACGAGGACACCCCCTTCGAGCGCATCAGCCACGCCCTCGGCGCCCGCGGCCTCGCCCCTGGGGACGTGGTGCTGGTCACCGGCGCGGACACCTACGCCGAGAACCTCACCCTGCCCGACGGCATCCGCCTGGAGGCGAAGGTGCACGCCGCCGTCGACACCGGCGGCGCCCCCACCCTGCTGGTGTCGGAGGCCGACCCCAAGGAACCCGGCATCACGGTCACGACCGAGCACGCGGACAACGCCGTCGTCGGCTTCAACATCCACGAGGGCGGCGCCGAGCGCGGGGCCGGCATCTTCGTGCTGTCGGGCAAGGTCCTCATCGAGGACAACGTCTTCTGGCTCAACGAGGCGGAGAAGGAGCACCGCGATCCCCTCGGCGGCGCGATCGCGGTGTTCGACGCGGACAAGCTGGCGTCGAAGCCCGACGACTACCACGTGATCATCCGCGGCAACCACTTCGCCGGCAACGCCACCAAGGGGCCCACCGGCATGGGCGGCGCCATCGGCTGCAAGGGCGACAAGGCCCGTCCGAACCTGTTGATCGAGGACAACACCATCGGGCTGACCCCGCTGTTCAAGAACGGCTCGCCCCACGGCGGGGGC
>CALATR010000129.1 GCA_937891875.1 uncultured Pseudomonadota bacterium
CGCCAGCGCGTACCGCATCCACTTCTTCTTCTCGAGCAGCACCCGCAGCCCGTACGCAGCCGCCGTCAGCGCCGGCATTGTCAGCAGTCCGAAGACCGCCAGCACCAGGGCGCCTTCCAGGAAGCCCCCGACGCCGACCACCATGCCCAGCACCGCGTAGAGCAGGCCGCAGGGGAGGAGGCCGTTGACGATGCCGAAGAGGAAGCGGGCGAAGATGCCCGTCTTTCCGGCGGTCTTGATGCCGAGCTTCGTCAGGCCGGGCAGGTAGACCGTGGGCTCGGGGACGAAGCCCGCCAGGGCGGCGGCGAACCACACCAGGAACACCAGGCTGATGACCGTCACGATCCAGCCCGGTCCGGGGATCAGCTGCCCGAGGGCGCCGACCAGTCCGCCGAGCACCGCGTAGGTCAGCACCTTGCCCAGCCCCCACGCGATCAGCTCGGGCACGCTGCGGCCGGCGGCCATGGCGAAGCCCCCACACATGCCGAGGCAGTGGGGGGTGCCGACGAGGGCGGCGATGGCGGCGGCGGCGAGGGTGCCCAGCATGCCTGGGACCTAGCCCGGTTCCCCTCCCGTGACGGGTCCAGCTGCATCGCCGATGCATCTCGTGGGAGATCGCCCGAAACGGTCCTTGAGACCGAACGCCCGATCTGCAACGATCCGCGGCAGATGCGCTCAGCGACGGGCTCGTAGCGGATCGAGACGGGTGTGTGAAATTTCACACACCGGTGTGTGGGGTCGCCCAGCGCGTCACGGGATGTCACGGCGCCCCCATCGTTGATCGTGTGCTGCACGGCCCTCCCCGTGACCCTGCGTGACATGGCACGACGCGTGCAAGGGGTGCGGTCCTCGGAGGACCTATGGCAACCACCGCTGCTGCAGCCGCGCCATTGAACCAGGCCGCGGCGAACTACGACGACGGCATCGTCAAGCGATTCCTCATCGCCACCGTGGTGTGGGGAATCGTCGGCATGCTCGTCGGTGTCTGGATCGCACTCGAGCTGGCCTGGTGGCCGGCGAACATGGAGCTCCCGTACTTCACGTTCAGCCGCCTGCGCCCGCTCCACACCAACGCAGTCATCTTCGCGTTCGCGGGGAACATCTGCTTCACCGGCATCTACTACTCGATGCCGCGCCTGCTCAAGACTCCGATGTGGAACAAGTTCCTGTCGGAGTTCCACTTCTGGGGCTGGCAGCTGATCATCGTGAGCGCTGCGCTCACGCTGCCGTTCGGCCTGACCCAGTCCAAGGAGTACGCGGAGCTCATCTGGCCCATCGACCTCGCCATCGCGGTCGTCTGGGTCGCCTTCGCCGTGAACTTCTTCGGCACCATCGCGACCCGCAAGGTCAAGCACCTCTACGTCGCGATCTGGTTCTACATGAGCTTCGTGCTCACCATCCCGGTGCTGCACATCTTCAACAACCTGGCCATCCCGGCCACGCTGACCCGCTCCTACCCGATCTACACGGGCATGACCGACGGTCTCGTGCAGTGGTGGTACGGCCACAACGCCGTCGGGTTCTTCCTCACCACGCCCTTCCTGGGCCTGATGTACTACTTCCTGCCCCGCGCGGCGAAGCGGCCGGTCTACAGCTACCGCCTGTCGATCATCCACTTCTGGGCGCTGGTCTTCCTCTACATCTGGGCCGGCCCTCACCACCTGCTCTACTCGGGCCTCCCCGACTGGGTCCAGACCACCGGCATGGTGTTCAGCCTCATGCTGCTGGCGCCTTCCTGGGGCGGCATGCTCAACGGTCTGCTCACCCTGCGCGGCGCCTGGGATCGGCTTCGCACCGACTACATCCTCAAGATGATGGTCGTCGCGGTGTCGTTCTACGGCATGAGCACCTTCGAGGGCCCGATGATGTCCATCCGGGCGGTCAACGGCCTGTCCCACTACACCAACTGGACCATCGGCCACGTGCACAGCGGCGCGCTCGGGTGGGTCGGCATGCTGACCTTCGCCATCGCCTACTGGCTCGTGCCGCGGCTGTGGGGCAAGAAGCAGATCTGGTCCCACTCCCTGGGTGAGACCCACTTCTGGATCGGCACCATCGGCATCGTCCTGTACACGGTGTCCATGTGGGCCGCGGGCGTGATGGAAGGTCTGATGTGGCGCGCTGTCGATGCCGACGGCCTGCTCGTCTACACCAACTTCATGGACATCGTGCACCAGCTGTCGCCGTTCTACTGGATTCGGTTCGCTGGCGGCCTGATGTACCTCGCCGGCGCCGTGCTGATGGCCTTCAACTTCATCATGACCGTCATGCAGCCGTCGACGGGCTCCGCCCCCGCCGCTGCCCAGCCGGCGAAGTGAGGTGAATGATGTCTGACAACAACGCACAGAAGAGCGAGCACTGGCACCGTCGCCTCCTCGAGGGCAAGGGCGCCCTGTTCGCGGTCCTCACGACGGTCGCGATCAGCATCGGTGGCATCGCGGAGATCATCCCGCTCATCACCGCCGATCCGGACGTCGAGGCCCGCGAGCGCATCCAGCCGTACACCGCGC
The DNA here is from genome assembly GCA_937891875.1 of uncultured Pseudomonadota bacterium. Taxonomy (GTDB): domain Bacteria; phylum Myxococcota_A; class UBA796; order UBA796; genus REDI01. The sequence goes on from CALATR010000129.1 coordinate 2,511, forward strand.
TGGAGCTCGCCGGACGCGACATCTACGTCCGCGAAGGCTGCTACGTCTGCCACAGCCAGATGGTGCGTCCGTTCCGGTCGGAGACCCTGCGCTACGGTCGCACCTGGTCGCACTCCGAGGAGTACGTCTGGGACCGTCCGTTCCAGCTGGGCTCCCGCCGCGCCGGTCCCGACCTGCACGGTGTCGGCAAGAAGTACCCGGACTCCTGGCACTACGACCACATGCGCGACCCGCGGTCCAAGACCGACGGCTCCGTCATGCCGCCCTACCCGTGGCTGCTGACCTGGAAGATCGACACGGCCGACATCCAGGCCACGATGACCGCCCACAAGATCGCGGGCACGCCCTACACCGACGAGCAGATCGCCCAGGCCGGCGAGTCCATGCAGGAGCAGGGCACCGCCATCGCCGACCGGATCAAGACCGATCTGAAGCTGGCCGACGACAAGGTCAAGTGGGACGACGAGATCGTGGCGCTCACCGCGTACCTGCAGAGCCTCGGCCGCAACAAGCCCGACGAGGTCGTGCTGGAGAGCGGTGATGGCAGCGCGGAGGTGTCCCAGTGACGGTCTTCCTCCCCGCGATCGCGTTCATCCTCAAGGAGGGGGCGAGCAACGCTGGCTTCCTGTGGATTGGCGCCATCGTCACCGTGCTCTCTCTCGGGACCTTCGTCGCCTGGATGGCCTACGCCTTCCTGGCCCGCTCCTCCAGTATGGAGGCGGCCGCAAACATTCCTTTCGACCTCGACGATGACGGGGGTGCGGCATGAGCCGTGAACGCGACCAGTTGATGGGCCACGGGGCCGACAACGACGGCATCGAGGAGTATGACAACCCGCTTCCCGACTGGTGGATCGGACTGTTCATCTTCACGATCATCTTCGCCGTCGGCTACACCGCCTGGTACCACTTCATCGGTGACCAGTCCCAGGCCGGGTCCTACATCGCCCAGCTCGAGCAGGCGAAGGAGCTGTACCCGACCAAGACCGCGTCGGTCAGCACCGACCCCGCGGACATCGAGGCCGGCGCCAAGGTCTTCGCCGACAACTGCGCGGCCTGTCACGGCGCCAACCTCGAGGGCGGCATCGGTCCGATGCTCACCGACAAGGTCTGGATCCATGACGGCACCCCCGAGGGCGTCATCAAGACCGTCACCGAGGGCGTCGCCGCCAAGGGCATGCCCGCCTGGGGACCGATCCTCGGCCCCAACCGCATCTCCAACGTGGCGTCCTTCATCGTCAGCAAGGGCGGCACCCTCGCTCCCGGTGAGAAGGGCGAGGCCCCTCCCGAGCCCGCGGCTGGTGGGGACGGCGCCGCCGACGCGGTCGTGCATCCCGAGGGTCCGGAGCTGCCGCCGTTCGCGGTGGCCGACGCCACCCCGGAGATGATCGCGGCTGGCCAGGAGGTCTTCAAGACCAACTGCGTCGCCTGCCACAAGGAGGACATGACCGGCCTCGTGGGTCCGAACCTCATCGACGAGGAGTGGCTCCACGGCGGTGAGATCGGCGACATCTACCGCACGGTCACCTATGGCGTCCCGTCCAAGGGCATGGTCTCGTGGGAGCCCATGCTCGGAGACGAGAAGGTGCGTCAGGTCGTCGCCTACGTCTACAGCAAGAGCCACGCTGCCGATGAGAAGCCTGCCCAGGAGTAGGCGCGCGCGGCACGCCCCTTGCAGCCACTCCGGGTTGTGAGGGGCGACTTTTCTCAGGCGTCCCAGGAGGACGACCATGGCCATCTTCAGTGGCGTTCGAAAGTGGGTCTACCCACAGTCCATCAAGGGCACCTGGCAGAAGGTGCACCGGTGGAGTGCCCTCGGCTTCCACCTCTTCCTCATCGTGACCCCCTGGATCTACATCGGGGGCCACCCGGCCGTGCGACTCGACCTGCCCGATCGCCGGCTCTACCTCCTCGGGCAGATCTTCACGGCCACCGACGGCCTGTTCATCGCGCTGCTCGGCCTGTCCGCGGCGTTCATGCTCTTCTTCGTGACCGCTCTGCTGGGCCGGGTCTGGTGCGGCTACATCTGCCCGCAGACCGTGCTGCTCGAGGAGTGGGTGCGTCCCATCGAGAAGTTCTTCGAGGGGGATCGCTCGGCCCGCAAGCGCCGCGACGCCGGTCCGTGGAACTTCGACAAGATCTGGCGCAAGTTCGGCAAGTGGACCTTCTTCATGCTGGCGGCGTTCTTCATCTCGATGAGCTTCAGCCAGTGGTTCGCGGGCGCCTACGAGATCTGGACGTTCCAGGCCGGTCCCGTCGACTACGCCCTGGTCGGCATCTTCACGCTGATCTGGTTCGCAGACTTCGCCTGGTTCCGCGAGCAGCTGTGCAACTACGTCTGCCCCTACGCCCGCTTCCAGGGCGCGCTCACCGACAAGCACAGCCTCATCATCAGCTACGACGCCACCCGCGGCGAGCCCCGCAAGAAGGGCAAGGCCCAGGGTCAGGCGGGCGGCTGCATCGACTGCAACAAGTGCGTGGTGGTCTGCCCGCAGGGCATCGACATCCGCGACGGCTTCCAGCTCGAGTGCATTTCATGCGCGCGTTGCATCGACGCCTGTGAAACGGTCATGAGCCGTTTCGACCATCCCACCCTGGTTCGGTACTCGACCGAGGCCGCGGATACCGGCGAGACCAAGGGGCTCCGGCTGCTCCGTCCGCGGACGCTGGTGTACGCCGGGCTGCTCGCGACCCTCGCGGGCGCGCTCGTCATCCTCCTGCTCACCCACGGCACCATCGAGGCCCAGGTGAACCGCGCCGCGGGCACCAACTTCTCGGTCGAGGAGGGCATGGTTCGCAACACGTTCATGGTTCGGGTCGCGAACAACGACCCCCGCGAGCAGCAGGTCACCTACCACATCGCCGTGGACGGTCTGCCTGACCCCACGGTCATCGTGAACCCGGTGACCCTGGGTCCGACCGAGGCGCGCACCGTGCCCCTGGTCGTGCGGATCCCCGAAGCGAGCGCCCAGCGCTCGATCCCCTTCAAGGTCACGGTATCCTCGGAAGACGAGTCCGTGACGCTCACCACGACGTTCGCCGGCCCCGAGGGCCAGGCAAGCGGAGGCTGACATGCGCTGGCCCTGGATCATCGCCACCGGGTTCCTGGTGCTCTTCATCGTCGACGGCGCCTTCATCTGGATCGCCGTGCAGACTCACGAGGAGCCGCTGCCCTCCTACGCCAACACGCAGGACCGGTAGGAACTCGTGAACGCGCCGATCCATCCCGCCGATCCCCTCGAGTCCGTCACGTCCGACGTGCCCGGGGCGATCGTGCGTGAGGGACCGGCGCGCTGTCCCCACTGCGGCACTCCCGTGGAGGGTGACGAGGACGTCTACTGCTGCGCCGGCTGCGAGCTGGCCGCGCAGATCATCGCCGGTGCCGGCCTCGAGGCCTACTACGAGGAGCGGGAGGCCTACGCGCCCCGCCCCCAGGCCCGCAAGGTCGACTGGGCCGCCCTGCCCGTGCAGGACCAGGCCGACGGCACCTGCGAGGCCACCTTCGCCATCGACGGGCTGCGCTGCGCCTCGTGCACCTGGGTCACCGAGCACGTGCTCGCCCAGACCGCCGGCGTGCAGGACGCCCACGTCTCCTACGCGAGCGGGCGCGCCGTCGTGCGCTTCGATCCCCAGGTCGTGCCGCTCGATCGCGTCGTGCAGCGGGTCGCCGCCCTCGGCTACTCGCCCCGTCCCGCCGAGCAGCGCTCAAGGGGCGACCGTGACTCCCTGGTCCGCCTGGGCCTCGCGAGCTTCGTCGCCGCCAACGTCATGCTGCTCTCCGCCACCATGTACGCCGGGTGGTGGGACGGCATGGACGACGGCTTCGCCCAGCTCTTTCGCTGGACGATGCTCATCCTCGCCACGCCGGCGGTCACCTGGTCCGCAGCCCCCTTCTTCCGTGGTGCCTGGAACGGGCTCAAGACCGGCGTGCTGCACATGGACCTGCCGATCTCGCTCGCGATCGGCGTGCTCTTCGCCCACGGCGTCTTCGCCACCTGGCTGCACACCGACGCCTACCTCGACTCGCTGACCATGCTGATCGCGCTCCTGCTCGCCGGTCGCTTCCTCGAGGCGCGCGGAAAGAAGAGCGCGGTCGAGGCGGCAGCCGCGCTGGCGGCCCGGCTGCCCTCCCAGGCCCGGCGGGTCACCGACGACGGCGTCGAGCAGGTGGCGGTGGAGTCCCTGCGCATCGGCGACCGGGTCGAGGTCGGGGCAGGGGAGGAGGTGCCCGCGGACGGTCGCGTCGTCGCCGGCGAGGCCGGGGTGCAGATGGCGCTCCTCACCGGCGAGGCCGAGCCCGTGTCGGTCGAGGCGGGCGACAAGGTGATCGCCGGCGCCGTCGTCGACTCGGGGGCGATCACGCTCACCGTCGAGGCCACCGCCGACGACACCGTCGGCGCGCGCATGGCCCGGCAGCTCCAGCAGGCGACCGACCGGGGCACGGCCCCCACCGCCGCGGACCGCCTGGCCCCCTGGTTCGTCGGGGCAACCCTCATCGTCGCGGTCGGCGCCTTTGCCGTCTGGTGGGCGATGTCCGGCTTTGGACCTGCGCTTCAGGTCGCGGTCGCCGTGCTGGTCACCGCGTGCCCGTGCGCGCTGGGCCTGTCCGTGCCCCTCGCGTCCGCCGCCGGTCTCGGCGCCGCCGGCGGTGC
>CALATR010000130.1 GCA_937891875.1 uncultured Pseudomonadota bacterium
ACCGACTGTCGGTGGGAGTCGCACGCTGGATGCGCCAGGCCCCCTGGCGTCCGGACCAGCGGACCCTTCGCGATCAGGGCGTCCGCGCTGCAGAGTCCGTGGTGCTGAACATCGCCGAAGGCTGGTCGCGGACGGGGAACGCCGGCCGGAACCACTTGCGAATCGCTGCGGGGTCTGCCGGCGAGTGTGTCGCGGTCCTGGACCTGGTCGACTTCCAGGAGGCTGAGAGTCGCCAGCAGGACCTTCGGCGAATCGGCGCGATGCTCCATCGCCTCCAGCGTCGCTGACGAAAGCCGAGGCCAGGCTCGGTCTCGGGCTCGGGCTCGGGCTCGATCTCGGGCTCGATCTCGGGCTCGATCTCGGCGGTGGGGTCGGGCTGGACGGCGGCTGTGGCGGTGACGGCGGCGGTGGTGGAGAGGCCGGTGAGGTCGCCGAGCAGGGCGGCGAGGCCGAGGGCGAGGACGACGCCGCCGGCGACGAGGGCGCCGCGGAGCCAGGCCGCGGGGTTGTCGGCGGCAGGGATGCGCAGGTGACCGGACTCGGCGCCCGCGAGGAGCTGGGCGAGGAGCGGATCCGAGGGGATCGCCTTGCTGGCGGCGCGGAGCAGCGGGACGATGAGCTCGCGCTGCTCGGCCTCGACGACCAGGGTGGTCCACGCCGCGTCGACGCCACCAGTCAGCTGGGCGTCCCCCAGGCCCGCCGCCCGGGCCACGTCCGCCCGGGCGCCCCAGGAGGGAAAGCGAGAAGCGAGGTGTGCGACCAGGTCGCGGCGTTCCGCATCGGTGAGTGACATGGCCCCCAGACTAGCGCATCGTGACCCGCCGGGGTTTGCTCTGCAGGCTAGGTGCACACGTTGATCCGAGAGGAGGTTCATGAACCGCACGCTGCTCGTCCTCGCCGCCGCTGCCCTGGCCGGATGCGGCGGGTCCAAGCGCTCCGCTCCTGCCGGGATCTCGGACCTCATCGCCTCGCTGCAGCCGGAGAGTCAGACCTACGAAGGGCCTGACCACGTCAAGATCGACCTGTTGCGCACCACCGAGGGCGGCCCCCGCATCTACGTGCAGGCCCTGCTCCCCGACGGCCGACCGGGCCTGTTCATGATCGACACCGGCGCCGACGTCAACGTGATGAACGAGGACACCGCAGCGCGCCTCGGCCTCGAGGTCGAGGAGGGCGTCTACCGCCTGTCCGGCCTGTCCGGCTCCACCCGCGCGGGCCAGGTCACCGTGCCCGACGTGCACCTGGGTGAGGCCCACCTCACCGACGTGGAGTTCGCGGTGGGCGTGCGCGGCGTGTCCACACGGGCCCGGAGCATGCCGCTCGACGGGATCCTGGGCATGGACGTGTGGCACCGCTTCATCATGGAGCTCGACTACCCGGCGGACGTGCTGGTCCTGCACCGCCCGGGCACGAAGAAGCTGCCGAAGACGGCCGCCCCCCTGTACTTCGACGGGCACGCCATCGAGGCGGTCATCGAGGTCGAGACCGGCGGCGACGTCCCGGTCACCGACACCATCAGCCTGCAGGTCGACACCGGCGCCAGCGCCCTGCTGCTGGCCGGCAACTCGGGCATGCCCTTCGCCGCCGCCGCCACCGACGGGGTGGAGCCGGTCTACGGGGTCGGCGCGTCCGAGTACATGCCGCCCAGCCAGTTCCTGGAGCAGACCCGCCGGGTCCCCGTCGTGGCCTACACCCTCGGCGGCCGGCGCAACGAGCAGGAGCTCAACGCCCAGTGGCTCTACTGGGAGCCCAGCCAGCGCCGCCACGTGCAGACCCCCGGGCTCATCGGCCACGACCTGCTCGCCGGCAACCGGGTCTTCATCGACGCCCAGGGCGGCCAGATCGCGCTGCCCCGCTCCCACCGCCGCCACACCCTCAACAACGGCCACGCGGTGCTGCTCGCCCAGGACATCGAGCGCTACGGCGCCGACGCCCCCGAGCGCGACCTGTTCCGCGCCCGCATGAACGAGGCGCTGGGGGAGTGGGACGAGACCGTGCGCCTGCTCTCCCGCTACGTCGAGCACCACCCGGACGACGTCGAAGGCCGAGTGATGCTCGCCCGAGCACGCAGGATCGACGCCGATCTTCCGGGAGCGTGGACCGTGCTGCAGGGCCTCGGCCCCGGGCAGCTGGTCGACCAGAGCGAGATCGTCGCCTCGGTGAACGGGCTCGCTCTGGAGGGTCGGACCGACGAGGCGCTGGCCCTGGGCCGCCGCTCGGTCGCCGAGCGTGGGGAGGAGGCGGAGGCCCGGGTCGCCCTCGCCGACGCCTACCTGGCGGACGGGCAGACGGCGTCCGCCCGCGAGCAGCTCCTGGAAGCGGCGCGCCTGACCCAGAACCCGGACGCCTTCCTGCTCCGCCGGGCCCGGGTCGCCATGGCCGAGGGGGATCGCTTCGGGGCGCTGGCCCTGGTCCGCCGGCAGGTGCAGCTCTACCCGACGGAGGGCAAGTTCCTCTGGTACTACGCCATGCTGGTCGAGACGCCCCAGGAGGAGGCGACCCTGCGCCGGGACCTGGAGCAGGCGGTCGGACGGCTGCACAAGGAGCTGCGCCCGCTGGACTTCATGGTCGCCGCCTACCACGCCATCGGCGACGACAAGCTGGCCAGCGCGTACATGCAGGAGGGCATCGCCCGGGACTGCGAGGCCATGGACCGCTTCCCCGCCGCCCGTGACAACTGCACCGCCTGGTACCGCGGCCTCGCCGGCGATCGCCTGGACGCGGCCCTGGCCCTGGTGGACGGCGCCCTCGCCGAGACTGGCCCCAGGCCCGACTACCTGGACACAAAGGCGGTGGTGCACCTGGCCCGCGGCGAGCTGGACCTGGCGTTCGACGCCGCGATCCACGCAGCACGCCTGTCGCCCGACGACGTGTACATGCTGTGGCAGGCCGAGCGAATCAAGGCGATGAAGCGTCAGTCTGGCGTGAGCATGGCCGATTGAAGGACTGGCCGGAGTCGCGTCGCTGCGAGCGGGGGAGTGGCGGGGCGGTCTCTGGTCGCTGGTCTCTGGGGCCCTCCGCGAACGGGAGCGCCTGGGCGGGGTTTCGTCGTGGCCCGCGCAGGGACGGAGGGGAGTGCTCTGCGCGCGTCGAACCGCACCGTCACCACGAAGGCACGGAGGCACCGAGGGCCACGGAGAAGGAAAGCCAACAGGCGGATCGACCTCTGCTTCCGTTCGGGTTTGGATACCCTCCAACGCCACTTCCAGGCGAGCAGTCCTCCTCTCGGTTGGAGCGCCACCCGGGCTCACGGACCCCTCTGCACAACAGCTGCCGTCGCGCTACTACCCTGGAGGAACCTCCGGTCTTGAGAATCCGGCTCGCGAGGGTTCCTCCGTGGCCCTCCGCGCCTCCGTGCCTTCGTGGTGAGGGCAGTCCCCGACGCGCGTCCCGCCGAGCTCCACCCTGGCCCGAAGAGTCGATGAGCGCCGCGGAGAAGGCCTCGAAGCGCGAGGCGCAGGCCGACACGGGCGGTTCGGTCCACAGACGCTACGCCTTGTCCATGGCCCGACTGGACGACGCACTCACCGCCTACCGCGCTGGCGATCTCGACCGCGCGATGTCCGTGCTGGACGAGGTCCTCGACGCCGATCCGCGCAACGCGGACGCGCTGATGCTCGCCGGGCTGGTCGCGAATCGCCGCGGGGATCTGGTCGTCGCCCTGCGCCTCTTCGACCGGGCCGTGCGCGCCGATCCCGAGAACGACGCCGCCTGGGCTCCGATTCAGACGGAGCGCACAAGTCATCCCACCAGTACCGCCGCCATCTCCAGCGAGGAGGAAACTTA
>CALATR010000131.1 GCA_937891875.1 uncultured Pseudomonadota bacterium
CAAAACTCGAACCCGGAAGCACAGCTCGGTCCGCCTCCTGGTTTCCCCTCTCCGTGGCCCTCGGTGCCTCCGTGCCTTCGTGGTGAGGGTGCGGGCTTCCGTGCGCAGCCCGCTCCCCACCCTGGCTCGACGCGCGCAGCCTCCCCTCCCCCCGCTCGACCGAGCCCTGACACTCGGTCCTACTCCTCCGCGATCCCCAGCTCGATCGCCCGCTCTGCGGGGACGACCTCGCCCAGCGCGCAGCGGACGTGGGTGCAGACCTCGAGCAGGACCGACGCCGGGACCCCCTCGACCATGCTGACGGAGGCCTCGGGCACGCGGGCGGGGTCGACCGGGCCCCAGAGGTCGCCGGTGGGGGCGTAGAGGGTGCCGCTGGGCAGGAGCACCACGCCTCGGGAGTCGTACAGCTCGAACCCGGGGACGAACTCGACCACGTGACGGCGGCCGTCGTCGGGGGCAGCCTTGCCGTCGGCGTCGACCACGACCGTGACCCGGCCCCGCAGCACGTCGGGACCGCCGAGCAGCACGGTGGACTCGGCGTCCGCGGGGAGGAGCACGGTGACCTCGGTCTCGAGGCCCTGCATGAGGTCGAGCTGGCGGCGATCGGCGTCGGAGAGGGGCTCGCGCTCGATCCCGGTGACCTCGGCCTCGATCGTGCGCCACGCGCCGCCCTTGTACGCCAGCACCCTGGACTGCGGGAAGCGCTCTCGGAGCTTCGGTCCCGCGCCGCGCACGGTGGGGGGGCCGCCGATGAGGGTGAGCTCGCGGGGGACGTCGATCGGGGTGACCGTGACCGCATCCATCGCCGCACCGGGCAGGCTGGCGCCGTAGCCGAGGCTTGCGGCGAGCACGCCGACCGGAAGCCCCAGGGCGAGGGTGCCCAGCACGCGACCGCTGGTGAACGCGCGCTTGCCGGGCAGCACCGCGTAGAGCAGGCCGATCAGCACCGAGAGCCCGGCGACGGCACTCGCGAGCCCGACAGCCCAGGTGACCCTGACCGCGCCGAACATGTGCATGGACTCGACCTGGTCCGGCGGGGCGAGGGCGACCGCGCGGTACAGCTCGTACTGGCCCGCATACGCGGCCATGGGCACGGCCAGCAGTCCGATGATCGCGAAGGCGATCCAGGCGGCACTCCGCGCGCCGATCACGGCTCCCAACGCCCGCTTCTGGGCCTTGGCCTCCTTGTCTCCGTCGAGGAGCAGCTCGAAGTCGGGCTGGGTCGGGAGCATGGCGCTCACCAGCGCCAGGGGCAGCGCACACCCGATCAGTCCGGCAGCGACCAGGAAGAGCACCGGGACGTGGCCGAACACCGCGACCAGGACGGCGACGATCGCCGCGAGCCCCGGACCCAGCAGGCCGATGACGAGGCTGCCCAGGTGGAGCTTGCTCTCGGAGCGCGCCCACGCGGCGAGAGCGCCGAGGGAGGCCGCCCAGGCGAGCACGTTCAGGGCCACGATGAGCACCACGCAGGCGAGCAGCGGTCCCATGTTCATGGCCGCGGCGGCGTCGGGCAGGGCGCGCTCGATGATGTCCGGAGTGGCGCGGGACAGGGCGTCGAAGGTCGCGGTGTACGCACTCCTCGCGGCGAGCGCGCCGGCCACGCCGACGGCGGCGATCGGCAGCATCCACACGAAGGCCGGGACCCTGCGGCGCAGCAGGGTCACGAGGCCGAACACGAACGCAAACGTCATGGCGACCAGGGCGAAGTTCACGATGGTCAGGCCGGACAGGTCGGTAGGCCACGCCATGTGGACCAGCTCGTCGAAGTGCACGCTTCCTCCAGGGCCGCAGATTCGCCGCGGGCTATCCCCACCTGACACGTCGCGCCCGGGCGTCGTGTTGCGGGAGGCATCATGCTCGACATGGCCGAGGTCGCACGACTCGCTGAGCAACGGCAAGCTCGGGGGATGGCGCAGGTCGCGGAGGAGCACGTGCTCATCGCGGGTGGGGCCGCGTGCTGGTCGGGTCCCGAGGCATGGAGCAGCATGGCGTGCGCCCTCGGCACCGAGGGCCCGGTCGGCGACGCCGAGCTGGACCGCCTGGTGGCGTTCTACGACGATCGCGGAGGAACAGCGCGGATCGAGGTCACGCCCTTCGACGACGAGTCCCTGCTGGCCGGGCTCGCCGCGCGGGGCTTCCGCCTGCGGTCCTTCGAGAACGTGCTGGCCCGGGAGCTGCTCCCCGGCGAGGACCTGCGGGCGATCGTGCCTGGCGGGTGGCCCGACGGCGTCGAGCTCCGCCCACCGCGCCCCGACGAGTTCGAGACCTGGGCCCGCATGAGCGAGGAGGGGTTCGTCGAGCCCGGCCAGGAGGTCGATCCCGACGACATCGCGGTCGGCATGCGCATGCTGGCCGAGCCGGGGCTGGTGGCCTTGTTCGCGCTGGTCGACGGGGCGTACGCCGGGGTCGCCGCCGTGGCGGTGGACGGCGAGATCGCCGGGCTGTTCGGCACCACCGTGCGCCCCGCCTTCCGTCGCCGCGGCATCCAGCAGGCCCTGCTCGCCGAGCGCCTGCTCGCCGCCCGGGAGCGCGGCGCTCGCATCGCCACCATCGACAGCCTGCCCGGCATCCCGACGGAGCGAAACGCCCGCAGGCTCGGCTTCGAAGGCGCCTTCTCGAAGGGCGTCCTGGTCAGGCCGAGCCGCGCCTGACCGCGATCAACGGGCGGCGCAGAAGCCGAACTCCAGGCTCGCCCCGGGCTCGAGGGACGCGTTCCACCCGGTGCCCGAGAACACCCAGTGCTCGCCCTCCTCGGCATAGACGCTGTTCCAGTGGTTCTCGACCGTGCCGTCGGCGAGCACCGGCACGCTCCAGACCTGGGCGGCGTCTCCCTCGTTGAGCACCGTCACGTAGCTGCAGTAGCCGGTGCCCCAGTCGTCCGTGCGTGCGGCGATCGACAGGGTCTCGGACGGGGTGATGTCGTCGTCGGGCAGCTCGGGCGCGACCCGCTCGCCCACCGCGAGGCTGTCCCCCGCGCCGTCCTCGTCCAGGCGGGTGGCGAAGCCCTGGCGGCTCGGCAGGTCGAACAGGGGGTCGGCGAGGCCGATCTCGCCGGGATCATCGGCGCAGGCGGGGGCGCCGGTCGCGTGGCGCCGCCAGGTCTGCACGAAGCAGGACCGGAAGCGGGGGTCGTCGAGCAGGATCGCAGCGAGCCCGTCGGGTCCGGCGAAGGGCGCGCCGTCCACGTCGCCTGAGTCGTTGATCCGGTGCACCCCGTCCATCTCCCGGTAGCGGCCCAGCTGGTCGTAGTGCTCGAACCCGAAGCCGATGGGGTCGATCAGATCGTGGCACTCGGCGCACTTGGGGTTGCGGGCGTGCTCGGTGTACAGCTCGCGGGTGGAGCTGTTCGGGTCGATCTCGGGCGGGCTCGCGTCCACGTTCGCAGGCGGCGGCGGCAGGGGCTCGCACAGCATGCGCTCGCGCACGACGACCCCGCGCTGCACGGGACTGCTGCCCGTGTGCCGACCGTGTGCGGTCAGCACGCTGCCCTGGGTGAACAGGCCGCCGTAGGGCGTGCCGGACAGGTCGATGCGGCCGGGGGCATCGAAGCCGTAGTGCTCGGCGAGCACGTCGTCGGCAAACGTGTGCTCGGCCAGCACGAGGTCGGACAGGGTGCCGTCCTGCCCGGCCACGTCGCTCACCAGCTGGCGGGTCTCCCAGCGCAGGCTCTCCCGCAGGGCCGGGTCGAGCCCCTCGCGCGAGACCGTCTCCAGCGCGCCCAGGTGCAGCCAGGCCTCCACGAAGTCCGCGGTGATCTCGGTCGTACGCGGATCCTCCCGCATCCGAGCCACCTGGGCCGCCAGGCCGTCCGGCGTCGAGAGCAGCCCGTCCGCCGCCGCATCGAGCAGGGCGTCGTCAGGCGGAGCCCCCCACAGGTCGTAGGACAGGGCCGAGGCGAGCTCCCAGTCGGTGAGCTGGAACGCCCCGCCCTGCTTCACGCCCAGCTCGGAGCGGTAGAGGAAGTGGGGCGACTGCAGCATCGCGGCGATCACCCAGCGAACCCCGGTGGTGAAGCCGTCATCCACCGCGACCGCCTCCCACAGGGCGGCGTAGCGATCGACGTCATCCTGGGAGAGCGGGCGGCGGAAGGCGCGAAAGCCGAAGTCCTCGATGAAGAGCACCGCGCAGGCCGAGCGTCCGGCGACCCGGGGATCGCAGGGCAGCAGCGGGTCGACGTCGACCCCGAAGGCGAGCGTCTCGGCGGCGTCGGCGTACTGCGAGGCGAGCAGATCATCGACCACCAGGGCCCGGGCGTCGTTGTCGAAGCCGTCGACCACGTTGTCCGCGGCGAAGCCCTCCCCGGGGGCGAGGTCGGTGTGCAGCAGCGCCTGTACGGTGCGGTCGTACTCGGCGTGGGTCAGGCGGCGCAGCTGGCGGGGCGCGGGGCCGTCGACGCAGGTCCACGGCTCGGGGGGATCACAGTCGCCGTCCAGCACGAAGGCCTGCCAGAAGCGCAGGGCGGCCGCCTCCTTGCTGTCGGGTGCGACCACGGTGCCGCCGCCGTGCCCGTCGGCGTGGGCGCCGGTGGGCTTCTGCAGGATGCGATCGGCGACCTGGATGGCGGCGCGCATGGACGCGGCGGGGTCGTCGGGCACGAGCACGAAGGACGACTCGGCGGCGGCGGTGCCCGAGCCCTGGGTGTGGCAGGTGGTGCAGCGCCGGTCGAGCACGGGCTCCCAGACCTCGGCGATGAACACGTCGAGGTCCTCCCCGCAGGCCGACTCGATCGGCGTGTCGTCGGCGGTGTCGGACCCGGCGGGGCCACCGGCGCAGCCGGCGAGGATCGCGAGGGAGATCAGGATCGAGCGAGACATCACAGCACCTCCGAGGGGCTCGCGCTGCCCGTGCCGAAGCGGTCCAGGCCCAGGCCGAAGCGATTGGCGATCGCGGCGAGCACCGCGTCGTGGGTGCCGCCGCCCAGCTGGACCCGGCGCCCGAGGCGGAACGCGTCCCCTCCCCCGGCGATCACCCAGGGCACCCCGGTGCACACGTGCATGCGGGAGTCGCCCATCTCCTTCGCCCACAACACGACCGTGCTGTCGAGCAGGCTGCCCCCGTCCGGGTCGGGCGTGTCCTGCAGGGTCCGGATCAGCCCGGCGACCTTGCCCGCGAACCAGCGCTCGCAGGCGACGAAGCCGGCCACGCCCGCCGTGTTGCCGTCGTCGGCGTGGGACAGCGCGTGGTGGGCCTCGGTCTGGCCGAGCCAGGTGAACACGACCGGGCTGACCGTGTGCGAGAGCTGCACGGTGACCACGTTGGTGGCGCCACAGGCCAGCGCCTGGACCGCGAGCGCCAGCTGCGAGTCGACCAGCTCGGGGAAGGCGTCGTTGCGGCCCGGGGACAGCGCGTCCGGCGCGACCGGCTCGTCGCAGGATCCGCCCGTGTCGGACAGCGCCCGCTCCGCCGCCCGCAGGCCCTCGAGGTGGCTGTCCAGCTGGGCCTTGTGGGAGGTGCCCAGGCGTCCGCGCAGGGTGGTGAGCTCACCCCGGGCGAGGTCGATGATGCTCTGGCGGCGGTCGCGGAGGGAGGTGTCGCCCAGATCGCCAAAGACCTGCTTCCAGGCGTGCAAGGGGTCGTCGTCCGGGGTCACGGTGGCCCCGTCGCGGTAGCTGGCGCGGGTCTGGGTCGAGCCGCCCCACAGGCTGGTCAAGGCGCCCAGCGTCAGGGACTCGAAGCGGGTGTCCCGTCCGATGTGCGCGGCGACCAGCTGGTCGAGGCTCGTGCCCCCACCGGCGGTGAGCATGGCGCGCATGCCGCCCTCGTGGTTGTTGCCGGTCGAGAAGTCCATGCCGTCGAGCACCAGCAGCTGGTCCTCCAGCCCGGCGAGCGGCTCCAGGATCGAGCCCGCGGCGAACGACAGGCGATCGGTGCCCTGGGCGCCCAGCTTGTGGGGGATCGTGCCGTTGGGCGAGTGCACCACCACCAGCCGCTTCGGCCCACCTCCAGCCGCCCGCGCCCGCGTGCCCAGCCCGACAAACGGCGCCGCCAGCAGCGACGCAGCACCCAGCTTCAGGATCTCGCGGCGATTCAGTGCCATCCGACCTCCTCGAACGCGGTTGCCGTGGGAGGGCGGGGATCTGTCGGGGTGCGAGGAGGGTGTCAGGGACGGGGGGGATCGAGGTTCGAGGACACCGGAGCCAGGTCGTGGGTTCGGGGGGGTTCGGGGCGGTGCTCGGCACAGAGGCTCAGAGGCACCGAGGTGGGCACAGAGAGCGAGGTGGGAGTTCGCACGTCTGTTTTCACCA
>CALATR010000132.1 GCA_937891875.1 uncultured Pseudomonadota bacterium
CACCGCCATGAGAAACGCCGAAGGCGGATCGAGTGGGAGCAGGTGTCCTTCGCGTGGTTTGGCGCAGCGTCCGACGTCGGAGGTGCCGATCAAGCTCGGCGGAGGCCCACCGTGCTGGCTCTACAGCACAGGCTGCTAGCCGAAGACGCCGATTCCCCGCGGCTCGAAGCCCGGGAGGATCGCATCGAGGTCGGGCTGGCCGAGGGCGCTGCACAGCACCTCCGCGTACACGTCGCGCGCGTCGAGGGTGACGGGCACGTCGTGGGCGTCCAGCACCCCGCCGGGGGCCAGGCCGGGCCAGTCGGCGAGCACCTGGCTGCCGGACACGGTGCCGCCCAGGACGAAGCCCGCGCCTCCGCGACCATGGTCCGTGCCGAGGGAGCCGTTCTCGGGCACCCGCCGGCCGAACTCGGACAGCACGACCACCGTGGTGCGCGCCCAGTGCGTCCCCAGCGCCTGGCGCAGGGTCAGCAGGCCGTCGCCCAGCTGGCGGGCGAGGTCGGTGAAGAGCGCGTCCTGCACGAAGTGGGTGTCCCAGCCATCCAGGTCCAGGCAGGCGATCTCCAGGCCCACGTCGGCGCGCACCAGGGTGGCGAGGTCGCGGAGCTGACGTCCGAAGCGGGTCTCGGGCCAGGCGCCTGCCGGGGGCTCGGCGTCGCGGAGGCGGTCGAGGGCGGACAGGGCGTCCAGGGTGCGCCCGCCGGCCTGACCGAGGGGGCCGGGCTGGGCGCCGTACAGCGATCCGAGCGCGCTCGCCAGGGCCGGGCGGGGTCCGCGGGGGAGCTCGTCGAGGCTCTCGAGCACGGTGACCGACGGGGCGCCACGCAGGGACTCGGGCAGGGTGCGGCCAAAGGCGATCGCGGTCAGCGGGCCGGCCTCTCGGGTGCGGGCTCGGCTGTGCAGGTGGCGGGCGAGCCAGCCCGAGCCGGTGTCGCGTCCGGGGGCGCCGGCGTGCTCGATGCGGTCCTGGGCCTGGAAGTGCGAGCGGCTGGTGTCGTCGGTGCCCAGTCCGTGGAGCACGGTCACGCCACCCTCGGTCCACAGGGTGTGCACGCCGGAGAGTGCAGGATGCAGGCCGAAGAACCCGTCCAGGTCCAGGGCGCCGCCGGCCGCGTCCGGGTCGGAGAGCCCGAGGGTGGGGCGGTAGCTGCGGTAGTCGTCGTCGGCGAACGGGGGCACGAGCGACAGGCCGTCGGCGCCGCCGCGCAGGAAGATGTGCACCAGGATCGGCGCGTCGTCGGGGGAACGGCAGCGCATCAGGTCACCTGGAAGGCGGGGCTGGCGAGGGTGAGTGCGGCGGTGGCGCGCCAGGGGTCGTCGGCCTCGGTGCGGACCAGGCGCAGGGCGGCGCGCTCCTCGGGGGTGGGGGCGCGCCCGATCAGGTGGGCGAACAGGGCGTCCGGGTTCTCTCCGAGACCGTGGCGCAGCGCCTCCCACGGCACCTGGGCGAGGGTCGCGGCATGAGCGAGGTCGCGGGCGAAGGTCCAGCGCCAGGCCAGGGTGCCCAGCCACGGGCTCTCCTCCCAGGGGTAGCCGTCCGGGGTCGGGTGCCCGCCGGTGGGCTGACCGAGGCGCTCGAGGGTGCGCAGCAGCTCCGGGCCCGCGTGGTGGATGGCGCCGAGACCGCGCAGGGCGGACACGACGAAGCGGAAGGGGCGCTTGAGGCGGGTGCCGGGGGCGGCGTCGAGGGCGGGGTGGAGCAGGGTCGTGCGCACGCAGGCGCGCAGGTCTCCGTCGGTCTGACGGAAGGTGAGCGCGACCTGGGCGATCGCGTCTTCGGGAGCTTCTTCACCGAGAAACCAGCGGCACAGCTTGGTCGCGACGAAGCGGCTGGTGCTCTCGTGGGCCAGCACGACATCGAGCAGGGCGTCCAGCTCGTCCTCTCCCTGGCCCGGCTGCAGGGTGTGGCCCAGGACCTGCTTGACGCCGGGATCGTGGTGGGCGGGCTCGAAGCGCACGGTGCCCTGACCCCAGTCGTCGCCGTCGCCGACCGTCCAGCCGGACAGGGCGCGCGCCGCCTCCATGACGTCGCGCTGGACGTAGCCGCCGCTGACGCCCAGGGTGTGCAGCTCCAGCAGCTCGCGGGCGTAGTTCTCGTTGGGGATGTCGCCGCCGCCGGCCTTGTTGTCGGCGCCGTCCAGGTAGAGCAGCATCGCCGGCGACAGGGCGCTCGCCCGGACCAGCTCGCGGAACGAGCCCAGGGCGTGGGCGCGGATGAGGCCGTGATCGTGGGCCTTGTAGGCGACCACATCCCCCTTCGCGACGGCGATGTTGAAGTGGTCTCCCCACAGGGCGGTCAGGCTCTCGAGCAGCTGGCGCTCGGAGAAGGTGGCGCGGAGGAGCTCGTGGCGGGCGTGTTCCTCGCGAAGCTGGGCGTGGCGGGTCGACAGGTTCTCGGCGGGGGAGGCGTGCACCGACTCGAAGCGCCGGGCGAGGGCGCGACAGGCGCTGTCGTCGATGTCGTCGGGGTGGAGCTGGCGCTCGATCCAGGCGGGTCGGCCGAGGGCGAGCAGCGCCTCCCGATCGCCGGGCCAGGGGCCGAGTCCGGCACGGGACAGGAAGAGGTGGGCCGGGTCGATGGCTGCGGAGCCGGGCACCGCGACGGCGTCGGGCCACGAGGCGCCGAGCCAGCGTGCGGTCTGACCGCGCAGGCCGTCACAGGCGACCAGCGTCGCGGCGGCTCCGATCAGGAAGCCCCGGCGGCTGGTCCGCATCAGGCGACCTGGGCGACAGGATCGGCGGCGTCCGCGGCGGTGGACTCACGGGGGCGCAGCTTGAAGACGAGACCCAGGCCGACCGCGCCCGTGCCGGCGGCGGCGATGGCCGGGAGCAGCAGGAACCAGCCGAGGATGGGCAGGCCGGAGATCAGCACCAGCACGACTCCGCCCTTGAGGGTGGCGAGCCAGGGGCGGGTGGCGTCGGCAGGTCCGGACAGGCGCTGACCCAGGTGGGTGGCGAGGCCGGCGACCCCGATGAGCCCGACCAGCATCCACACGGCGAGCCACAGCACGCCGATGGCGCGCACGGGGCCGGGTCCGACATTCATCAGGATCAACGCGGGGACCAGCAGGGGGAGCTGGAGCAGCACCCCGACCGGCAGGGTGAGCCAGGGGGTGCGGGCGAAGCGGGCGGTGGTCTGGCCGGTGAGCCGCGGCAGGGCGGCGCGCACGGCGAGGAACAGGGCGGGCACGGCCACCAGCAGCCCGATCAGGCTGGCGATGACGGCGGTCACATCGGCGAGGATCACGGGGCCTCCGAGCGCGGGCGTCACCGGAGGAGACGTGCGTCGGACGCCCACATTGCATCAGACACCGGAATCGGCGGGGAGCGGACCACCTCGTCAGGCCGCGGCGCGGGCCCGGCCGGCGGTGTTGCTCTGCTCGGGGCCGGTCTCTTCCTCGGCGTAGCTGACGACCTCATCGGCGAGGTCGCGCAGGCCGTCCAGGTGGCCGGTCAGGGCCTGCACCAGGCGCTCCTGCACCACGGTCATCGGCGTGAAGGACAGGCCGCGCAGGCTGACCTGCATGCGGCGGGCGGTGTCGCGGGTCGCCGAGCCGATGCTGTGCAGCAGCTGGGTCTGGGCCTCGATGAGGGCCTCCTCCTCGCGGGGGAGCGCCACGCTCCGTGCCTCGAACACCACCTCTTCGGTCACGTCCTCGACCTCGAAGTCGACCGCGTCACCCCAGGAGTCGACCCCACGGGGCGCCTCGCCCAGGATCTCGAGCTGGCCGCGCAGCTCCCAGGACTCGTCCATCAGGGTGCCGGCCTTCTCGGCGATCTCGTCGTAGGCGGCGCGGTGGGCCTGGAGCAGGGGCATCAGCCACGCGCCGAGGCCACCGGCGATGCAGGGGGCGAGCAGGGAGACCCACAGGCCCGGCGACGCGACGAAGCCGGCCATGCCGGAGCCGGCGAGGATCTCGACCGTGAGAGAGGCGAGCGGCAGCAGGGCACCGACGACGGCACCCAGGCCAAGGCCCAGGGCCACGGTCTCGGGACGGGAAGAAGGGGCGACGTCAGGCGTCTCGAACGCGACGAAGGGGGTCGTCATCGCTCACCTCGGCGGGAGTTCAGGGGGTTGGGTGCCCCTCGACACATCCGCCGCGGGTGTTGAGCCGGTCGGCTGGCCTTTTTGGATCTGCCGGGTTGCAGGCCCTACTTGGCGCTGAGCAGCTCGACCTTGAACATCAGGTCCGCGTGGGGCGGGATCGAGCCCGCGCCGGCCGCGCCGTAGCCCAGGTACGCCGGGATCTTCAGCACCCGGGTACCGCCGACCCGCATGCCGCGCAGGCCCTTGTCCCAGCCGAGGATCACCTGCCCGCCGCCCAGCTCGAAGCTGAACGGCTCCGCGCGGGCCAGCGACGAGTCGAAGCGCTCGCCGCTCTCGACCACCCAGCCCGTGTACTCGACGGTGACCACCTGGCCTTTCTGCAGCTCCGGACCGTCCCCGACGACCAGATCGGCGATCTGCAGGCCGTTCTTCTTCTGGTCCCAGGCGTCGTCTTCCACCTCGGGCGGGCTGGCGGGAGGCTCGCGGAGGGCGGTGGTGGTGGGGGAGCCCTCCAGGCGGTTGCCGGTGGGGGGACGCTCGCCCGTGGCGCCCTGTGCATCGCCCCCGGCGGGAGGCTCGACCGGGTCGCCCGCGGCCAGCTGCTCCTCCGAGAACACGGTCAGCAGCGCGGTCATCGGCGTGCCTGCCCCGCTGGTGAGCGCGGCGGGGATCTCGATGTAGCGGACCCCGCCCTCGCGCATGCCATCGAGCCCCAGGTCCAGGCCGCGGATCAGGCTGCCGCCGCCGATCACCACCTGCAGCGGCTTGCCCGCGGAGCCGATCTGGACCGGTGCCGTGCCCGGGGTCGCCCACAGCTTGATCGCCACCATCGCCGTGGCCCCGCCCTTGAGCGGGTCGCCCTCGCCCCGCGCCAGATCCGCGATGCGCAGCCCCTCGGGGCCGTCGCGGAAGTCCTCGGCAGCGACCTCGGGCGGTGCGGCGACCGGATCTGCCGCGAGTGCCGTGGGTGCGGCGAGGAGCATGAGCAGGGCGATCGAGGCGAGCGGGAACTTCACGCGGACTCCGTCCAGGGCGGGTCAGCCGTCGGCCGACACCCGCGCCTATCCGCATGGACCCCGCAGCGCGACGTCAGCGTCCGTCACGAGGTGTGCAGCGCCTGCCTGCGGCTAGTCCAGCTCGTCGGCGATGTCCTCGAGCGCTTCGGGGTCGAGGGATCCGAAGGCGAGGGCGGTGAAGCCCGACAGCACCAGGAGCGAGAGGATCAGCTTCTTGGCCATGGTTCCTCCAGTAGGGAATCGGGGCCAGACTATCACCGGCGGTGAAGTCCGGGCAGTGGTTGCGGCGTCCCGTCCGTCGGCTAGCCGTTGCTGGCGGGAGGCCCGATGCTGACGTGTCTGCGGGTGCGCAACCTGGCGATCATCGAGCGCCTGGAGGTGGACCTGGGCGCCGGCCTCAACGTCGTGACTGGCGAGACCGGCGCTGGAAAGTCGATCCTGGTGGGTGCGCTGCAGCTGGTGCTCGGTGCGCGCGCCCGGCCCGAGGTGGTGCGCACGGACTGCGAGGCCGCCGAGGTGGAGGCGCTCTTCGACCTGCCCCCCGGGCACGAGGTCCGGGACGCCCTGGCGGAAGAGGGCTTCGAGCCCGAGGACCAGCTGGTGCTGCGCCGGGTCATCCGGGCGTCCGGCGGCTCCAGGGCCCAGATCAACGGGCGGCTGTGCACGGTCGCCCAGCTCAAGCGCATCGCCGCCACCCTGGTCGACATCAGCTCCCAGCACGAGCACACGACGCTGGTCGATCCCGGCACCCACCTGGCCTTCCTCGACGCCTTCGGTGTGCCCGACGGACTGCGCGACGAGGTCGCCGGGGCGGTGGCCGCCGCGCGGGAGGCCGATCGCGTCCTGACCGAGCTCCGCAGCGCCCTGGCCGAGCGCGCCGAGCGGGAGGACCTGCTCCGCTTCCAGCTGGCCGAGCTGGAGCGCGTGGATCCCCAGCCCGGCGAGCTGGAGCGGCTGCGGCAGGAGCGGGAGCGGCTGCGCCACGGCGAGCGCCTCGTGCGGGCGGCGTCCCAGGCGGTCGCGGTGCTGGACGACGACGACCGGGGCGTGTGCGATCGCCTGGCGGTGGTCGGCGCCGATCTGGAGCGGGCGGCGGGCTTCGATCCGGCCCTGGAGCCGATGGTGGAGCGCCTGCAGACCGCGACCACGGAGCTGCGAGAGCTGGCGTTCGACCTGGGTCGTTACGCGCAGGACCTCGACGTCGAGCCCGAGCGGCTGGCCCAGGTGGAGGAGCGGGTGGCCGCCCTGCAGCGCCTGCTGCGGCGCTTCGGTGGGGACGAGGAGGCGCTCGCGGCCCACCGGGAGCAGGCGAGCGAGGAGCTGGCCGCCCTGGACGACCTCGACGGCAAGGTGGAGCGCCTGCAGGGGGACCGGGACCGGCGCCTCGTCGCCGCGGCAAAGGCGGCGCGCACCCTGTCTGCGCGGCGCAAGGAGGTCGCGGACGGGCTCGCCGGCGCCATCACCCGGGAGCTGCACGATCTGGGCATGGGGCACGCCCGGGTGCAGGTGGAGGTCGCCCCGCTGGAGGGCGGGCAGGCGGCGCTCGACGTGGACGGGGCGCGGCTGACCGACGAGGGCATCGATCGGGTCGAGTTCCTGATCGCGCCCAACCCCGGGGAGGCGCCGCGACCGCTCGCCCGGGTGGCCTCGGGCGGTGAGCTGTCCCGGGCGCTGCTGGCGCTCAAGCGGGTGCTCGCCGGTGCGGGGCCGGTCGGCCTGTACGTCTTCGACGAGGTCGACACCGGAGTCGGTGGCGCCATCGCGGAGGCGATCGGCCGGAAGATCCGGGAGGTCGCCGGACATCATCAGGTGCTCTGCATCACCCACCAGCCCCAGATCGCCGCCTTCGGCGACACCCACCTGCACGTGCACAAGGACGTGGACGCCGACGGTCGCACCCGCAGCCGGGTCGAGCGCCTCGACGCCGATTCCCGCCGCGAGGAGCTCGCCCGCATGCTCTCCGGCGCCACCCTGACCGACGCCGCCCGGGACGCGGCGTCGGCCCTGCTGGACCAGGCCCGGGAGGTGCGCTCGTGACCCGGGTCAAGCTCTGCTGCATGCGCGACGCCCGCGAGGTCGAGCTCGCCATCGCCGCTGGCGCCGACGTGCTGGGCTTCGTCGGCGAGCAGCCGTCGGGACCGGGCCGCCTGACCGACGAGGCCATCGCCCCCTTGATCGCCCAGGTCGCCGGCCGTGCTCGGACCTGGCTGCTCACCGCCGCCACCTCCCTCGACGCGGTCCGAGACCAGCTCCGCCGCACGGGCCCCTCTGGCGTGCAGCTCTGCGACCACGTGGACGACGACGTGCACGCGGGACTGCGCAGGGACTTCCCCGATCTTCACGTGGTTCAGGTCATCCATGCCGGGGAGTCGGACGCCGTTGAGCAGGCGCTCGCGACGGCACCCCACGTGCACGCCCTGCTGCTGGACTCCGGCGTGACCACCGGGCCGGACCGCCAGCTGGGCGGCACGGGACGCACCCACGACTGGAGCCTGTCCCGGCGGATCGTGGACGCGGTCGACGCGCCGGTGTGGCTGGCGGGAGGGCTGCGCCCGGACAACGTGGAGACCGCGATCCGCCAGGTGCGACCGCACGGCGTCGACCTGTGCAGCGGGGTGCGCGACGGGGACTACGCGCTCGACGAGGACCAGGTCACTGCGTTCATGGCGGCGGTCCGCACGGGAAGCGCGCGCCTGCAGCTCCCGCCGGACGCGTCCCTGGCCCAGCTCCAGCACTACGTGCACCAGCTGGAGGCCCACCACGACTGGCTGAACCTGTCGGTGGTCGACAACGGCTTCCTGATGACGGAGGAAGTCGGCGAGCTCCACGCCGCGCTCCGCCACCACCAGCGCGCGCTTCAGCGGGGAGACGCGGACGCCGCGGCGGCGACGAAGCAGGAGGTCGCCCACGAGCTGGTGGACGTGCTGAACTACCTGCTGGCCCAGGCGAACCGGCTGGGGATCGACGTGGAAGCGGCGTTCCGGGAGAAGAACGGGCGGAATCTGGATCGGAGCTGGGAGTAGGGGGCGGGGCGGGGGGATCGTCTCGCGTGGGTCGCGTGGCTGCGGGCAGGGGAGGGGAGGGGCGGTCTCTGGTCGCTGGTCTCTGGTCTCTGGGCCCAC
>CALATR010000133.1 GCA_937891875.1 uncultured Pseudomonadota bacterium
CGCCGCCGCCACGGTCGCCCTGCCCGACGCCGGTGACGCAGCCGATCGCGCCCCGTCGCCGCCCGCCCCCGCGTCCGAAGCGCCTCCCGAGCCGCGCCCCGAGCCGATCCTGCAGCCCAGGCCCCGCACCCGACCCGCGGATCGTCCGCGGTTCAAGCGAGGCGATCGCGCCCAGCGGCCGAACAAGCGGCCCTCGAGCGGCCCCGACGGCGGACACCCGCAGCGCGCTCCCAGCACCGGTCCCGATCCCTCGGGTCAGTCCGTGCCGGCGGCCTCGGCGCACCTGCGCGCGCCGACCACCACCGAGGAGGCCGCTCCGGAAGACCTCGCCGAGCGGCTGTTCGACCTGACCATGGAGCTCTCGGACGCCACCGACGGCCACGACGCCTGTCGGCGCGCCCTCGACCTGTGCCTGCAGCTCGTGCCCTGCGAGGCCGGCAGCGTGCTCCGCGGCGGCCTCAACGATGCGCACCTCACCTTTGTCGCGGTCGCCGGACCCGCCGCTGGGCAGCTCATCGGCCAGCGCCTGCCGTTTGGCAAGGGCATCGTCGGCGCGAGCTTCGATCTCGGCATCACCATCGGTGTGGACGACGTCGCCGACGACCCGCGCCACGCGTCCGACTTCGACCGCGAGACCGGCTTCCGCACCCGCTCGGTGCTCTGTGTCCCCGTGCAGGGCCGCGAGCAGTACCATGGGGCCATCCAGCTCCTGAACCCGGTCAGTGGGCGCTTCGTCACCTGGCACCGGGACACCGTGGAGCAGCTCGCCGCCAGCCTGGCGAGCGTCCTGGATGCCACCGTCGCCTGATTCACACCGACGGCAAACGGACTGGAGCGAGCATGGACTTCTTCGAGCGCGAGCTGTTTGTGGACGGACCGGCAGCCGCCGTCATCTCCGCCGGGATGCGGGCCGTCGCCAAGGCCGATGGGGACGTGCACCCCCGCGAGATGGCCTTGATCGAGGCCTTCGAGGCCGATCTCCCGGCGACCGAGCACCCCGACCCCCGCGGCGCGCTCGCGTCCCACGACCTGCGCTCGGCCTACGCCCGCACCCTGGTGATGGTCGCACTGGCCGACGGCGTGATCAGCGCGGAGGAGGACCGGGTGATCCGCGAGCTGTGCGGCTCCCTCGGCGTCGCCGACGCGGACGTCGACACGGCGATCGACGAGGTGAAGCACTGGTTCATCGAGCGCTTTGCGGGCGTGACGGTGTTCCGGGACTCGGTCGAGGCGATCGCGAGGGATCTGGGGGTCGACGCTCCGGGGTGAGGCGGTGAGAGCGACGTCGCGTGGGTTCGAGGCGGGGGAGGGGAGGGGCGGTCTCCAGTCTCCAGTCTCCAGTCCCCAGTCCTACGGCAGCGGATCACCCCCGGTCGGTTCGGGTGCAGCCCCAGACCGAAGCC
>CALATR010000134.1 GCA_937891875.1 uncultured Pseudomonadota bacterium
CCCGCCACGAACCCGAGGACGACTCCTGGAGCGGGGCCGGCGCGGAGAACTGCTACATCGGCACCCACCCCACCTGGCAGCCCTGCGTGGCGCTGTGGTGGGACCAGTCGCGCTCGGTCGCCACCCGCATCGCCCACCCGGGGCCCTACACCGTGCGCATGTCGGTGTGTCAGGCGTACAACGAGGTGGATCCGGAGCTCGTGTTCCTGGTCGACAACGAGGTGCGCGCCAGCTGGACGGTCACCGCCGGGTGCAAGGTCGGCGAGGTCGTCGAGGCGGAGATCGTGCTCGAGGCGGGGCTGCAGGACATCGGCGTCGCCCAGATCAACCACCCCGGCTCGAAGATGGTCGCCGTCGACTATGTCGAGCTCGTGGGCCCGCTCGACGCGGACGGGGTGCTGCCGCCGGGACGCGCTCGCTGGTACCACTGCGAGCCCGAGGTCGACGGCGAGCCGGACGCGGAGTGCAGCCGCGAGATCGTCGCCCGCTTCGTCGAGGCGGCCTGGCGGCGGCCGGTCGACGAGGCCGACGTGGACGCGGTCTTCTCCACCTGGGAGGCCGCCATGGAGCAGGGTGCGGATGCCCACGAGGCCCTGCGGTTCGCGATGCTGCGCGCGCTGCTCTCGCCGAGGTTCCTGTTCCGGGTCGAGGTCCCGACCCACCCCGACGCGTGGGAGCGAGAGCCTCTCTCCGCCCACGAGCTCGCGGTGCGCCTGTCGTACTTCCTGTGGAGCAGCCAGCCGGACGACGCCCTGCGCGAGGTCGCCGACGACGGCTCGCTCCTGCAGGACGAGGTGCTCGAGGCCCAGGTGCGTCGCATGCTCGACGATCCCCGCGCAGACGCCCTCATCGACGGCTTTGGCGCCCAGTGGCTCGGCCTGCCCGTGCTCGACGCCATGGCGCCCGATCCTGCGACCTTCCCCGACTTCGACGAGGCGCTCCGCGCCGCGATGCGCGCCGAGGTGGAGGACCTCGCCGAGCGGGTGCTGCTGGGCGATGCGTCCATGATGGAGGTGCTGACCGCAGACGAGCGCTGGGTCGAGCCCCGCCTGGCCCAGCACTACGGCCTCGGACTGACCGAGGGTGCCCGGGTGAGCGTGCCCGGACGCAGCGGAGCCGGCGTGCTGACGATGGCGGGCTGGCTCGCGGCCACGTCCAACCCGACCCGCACCAGCCCGG
>CALATR010000135.1 GCA_937891875.1 uncultured Pseudomonadota bacterium
GACGTCGGCGCGGACGCCTACGACATCGACGATGACGGCGACGGCGTGGCGACGAAGTACGAGAACCCCGACCCCAACGGCGACCTCGATCCGGCAGACGCCCAGGACACCGACGGGGACGGGATCCCGGACTACCTGGACGACGACGACGACGGCGACGGCATCGACACCATCGACGAGAACCCGGACCCGAACGGGGACTTCAACCCGGCGGACGCCGAGAACCTCGATGGCGACAAGCTCCCGGACTACCTGGACGACGACCCGACCGATGGTCCGCTGTCCGATCCCGATGGTGACGGGATCATCACCCAGGACGAGGAGGCGCTGGGCACCGATCCGAAGTCGTCGGACTCGGACGGGGACGGCGTGCTGGACTCCGACGAGCTGGTCCGCACCGAGGACGGCTGGGAGAACCAGGACACCGACAAGGACGGCGTGGCCGACGTGCTGGATGACGACGACGACGGCGACGGCATCCCAACCAAGGACGAGGGCGCCTTCGACTTCGATGGCGACGGCATCCCGAACTACCTCGACACCGACAGCGACGGGGATGGCGAGCTGGACTCGGCTGAGGGCGTCGGCGACGACGACGGCGACGGTGCTCCGAACTTCCTCGACGTCCGGGACGACAGCACCACCGAGATCGACTGCAGCGACGACGCGCAGTGGAACCCGTACGACTGCGATCCCAAGCCGAACCTGGAGAAGCCCGGCTGTGGCTGCTCCGCGGGGGGCTCGGGCAGCCCCGTCGGCTTCGGGCTCGGTGGCCTGCTCCTGGGCGCCCTGATGCTGCGCCGTCGGCGGAAGTAGGCTTCAGAGACCAGAAACACGAAGGGCCACGGCAGCTGCCGTGGCCCTCCGTGCATCGGGCGGTGCCACGGGGCGCCGCCTCCGAAGCTCAGCGATTCAGGACGTGGACCGCCTCGCCGAGCGCGGCCTTGGCGACCTCCATCATGCCCTCGCCCAGGGTGGGGTGAGGGTGGATGGTGAGGCCGACGTCGAGGGCTTCGGCGTCCATCTCGATGGCGAGCGCCGCCTCGGAGATGAGGTCGGACGCATGCGATCCGACGATGGTGACGCCGAGCACCCGGTGGGTCTTGGCGTCGATCAGCATCTTGTAGAAGCCGTCGGTCTCGTTGGTCGTGACCGAGCGACCGACTGCGGCGTAGGGCACCTTGCCGACCTTGTAGTCGAGGCCCTGGGCCTTCGCGGTGGGCTCGTCCACGCCGGCGACCGCGATCTCCGGGTCGGTGAAGACGACGGCCGGCACGGTGCGGGCGTCGTACTGCACGTTGTGGCCGGCGATGACCTCGGCCACGACCTCACCCTCGTGGGTGGCCTTGTGGGCGAGCATCGGGTTTCCGACCAGGTCGCCGATGGCGTACAGGCCGTCCACGCTGGTCTTCATCTGCTTGTCGACCTTGACGAAGGGCCCGTCCATCTCGACGCCGAGCTCCTGCAGGCCCAGGTCCTCGGTGTTCGGGCGGCGGCCGACCGTGACGAGGATGTAGTCGCCCTCGAGCTTCTCGACGCCCTTGCTGGTCTCGAGCTCGAGCGTGACGCCGTCCTTCGTCTTCTCCCAGCCCAGGGCCTTCGCCTTGAGGTGCACGGTGACGCCGGCCTTCTTGAGCTTGCGGGCGATGAGCTTGACCACGTCCGGGTCGAAGCCCGGCAGCAGCTGGTCCTGCATCTCGATGACGGTCACCTTCGCGCCGAGCTTGGCGTACATGCTGCCCATCTCGAGGCCGATGTAGCCGCCGCCGATGACCATGAGGTGCTTGGGGATCTCGGTCAGGGCCAGGGCCTTGGTCGAGTCCAGGATGGGCCCGTCGGCAAAGGCGAAGCCCGGGATCTGGATCGGGCGGGAGCCCGTCGCGAGCACGATGTGGTCAGCGGTGTACACGGTGTCCTTGCCGTCCGCGTCGGTCACGGTGACCTGACCCTTCGCGGTCACCTTGGCCGTGCCCTGCACCATGTCGGCCTTGTTGCCCTTGAGCAGGGTGCGCACGCCGCCGGTGAGCTTGTCGACGACCGTGCCCTTCCAGGCCTGGAGCTTCTCCATGTCGACGGTGACGTCACCGCTGATCACGAGGCCCATGTCGCCCGCGGCCTGGATCTCCTTGACCCGCTTGCCGGCCGTGATGAGCGCCTTCGAGGGGATGCAGCCGACGTTGAGGCAGACGCCGCCCCAGTACTCCTTCTCGACCACGAGGGTCTTGATGCCCAGCTGGGCGAGGCGGATGCCGCAGGGGTAGCCGCCGGGTCCGGCCCCGATGACGATGGCCTGGTAGTGGTTGTCGCTCATGAGGAGGCTCCAGGTGTGGGAAGGGTTGCGCTGATCACGGCGGGTCCGCCGCGACCGAGCGCCTCCTCGACCGCGCGGGCGACGGACACAGGGTCCGAACCGTCAGCCGAGAAGGAAGGGATGTCGTAGGCTTTGGCGAGTGCTGTCGCGCTGGCCGCAGTCTGGGGGCCGAGCGGCGCCGCGTCGGTGAGCGGCAGCTCGGCCACGAGGAAGATCACCGGGGCGGACAGCAGGGCCGCCAGGTTGAGGGCCTCGGAGAACGCACCGTCAGCGACGGAGCCGATGCCCAGGTGGACCAGCGCCGGACCTCCGGAGGCGCGGGCGAGTCCGACCGCGTGCAGGGCGCGCAGGGCCGGGGCCGCGCTGACCGGGGCGATCTTGTACGGGCGAGCGCCCTGGTGGGGATCGGCGAGCCGCTCCTCGGGGACCTCGCGCAGGACCGCGCCGCCGTGCTCGCGCAGGCCCGGCACCCACCAGGCGTCCGCCGGCAGCACCGAGAGCGCGCCGGCGACGACGGCCTCGAGCCCGGACATGGGCACAGCGCCCTCCCGGGAGGAATCGCGCAGGGTCTCGACGGCGCTCTGCACGCTCACGACAGCTCCACCAGCAGCTCGGCAGGATCCTCGAGCAGGCCCTTCACCCGCGCGATGAAGCGGGCGGCGACGGCGCCGTCGATGATCCGGTGGTCGAAGGAGGGGCTCAGGTACAGCATCTTGCGCACGACGATCTGGCCGTCGATGACGACCGCGCGATCGCGGATGGCGTTGACGCCGAGGATGGCCACCTCGGGCAGGTTCAGGATCGGGGTCGCCAGCATGCCGCCGATGTTGCCGACGCTGGTGATGGTGAACGTGCCACCCGAGAAGTCCTGCACCGTGCCCTTGCCGGCGCGGGTGCGGCTCGTCACCTGCTCGATCTCGGCGGCGAGGTGCAGGATGGACTTCTGCTCGACGTTGCGCACGACCGGGACGAACAGGCCGTTTGGCGTGTCGGTGGCGATGCCGATGTTGTGATCGCCGTGCACGGACAGCTCGAAGGCCTCGTTGTCCATGTTGGCGTTCACGTTGGGGAAGTCCCGGAACGCGACCGAGCACGCCTTCATGATGAACGGCAGATAGGTCAGCTTGATCCCACGCTCTGCGGCCTTGGCCTTCAGGCGCTTGCGGACCGCGACCAGCTCGGTGGCGTCGATCTCCTCGACGTAGGTGAAGTGCGGCGCGGTCTGCATGGCCGCCGCCATTTGCTGGGCGATCTTGCGGCGCAGGCCGATGATCTTGACCTTCTCCACGTGGCCTGAGGGCGTGACCTGGGGGAGCGCCGGGGCGGCCTTGGGCGCGACGCCGCTGGCCTGGGGCGCGGGGGCGCTCTGGAACTGGTCGAGGTCATCGCGGGTGACCCGACCACCAGGGCCGGTGCCGGGCACGGCGTGGATGTCGATGCCGCGCTCGCGGGCGTCGCGACGGACGGCCGGGGTCGCGCGGGTGTGCTCGCGGGCGTCGGGATCGGAAGGGGCGCCGGCGCGGCGGGAGGTGCTCGCGGCGGGCGCGGGTGCTGCTGCGGCGGGAGCGGGGGCCGCCTTGGGCGCCGGGGCTGCCTTCGGGGTCTCGGCCTTGGGCTCCTCCTTCACCGCCTCCGTCGC
>CALATR010000136.1 GCA_937891875.1 uncultured Pseudomonadota bacterium
GGCGGTGGCGGTACGGGCGGCGGTGGCAACGGCGGCGGCGGTGGCGGCACGGGCGGTGGCGGTACGGGCGGCGGTGGCAACGGCGGCGGCGGCGGCGGAACGGGCGGCGGCACGGGCGGCGGCGGCGGCACGGGCGGCGGCGGCGGTCCGACGGCCGAAGCGGCCCAGCTCTCCGGAGACTCCGGAAGTGCGGTGATGGGCGCGTTCCAGGCGCTCCCGGCGACCCCCCAGGCGGCGACGTTCAGCACCCTGGGCGGCACGATGGACTCGACGCTCCAGGCGCGGGAGTCCAGCTTCCAGGCCGAGCTTCCCGAGGTGGAGATCGACCTCGACACCGGCAACGGCACCGAGGAGGCGGACGCCGGAGACATCGACACGGTCGAGACCAGCGACAGCATCGGGCAGGACAACCCCGAGGCCGCACCGGCTCCGGAGCTCGCGCCCACACTGCAGGGTCCGCCGGTCGTCGTGCCGGAGACCTCGGGCTTCCTGTCGGGCTGGGCCAGCGGCGAGGAGGCCGACACCTCCGGCAATGCCGCGGCGATCGGCCAGGCGATCTCCTCGATGCCGACCACCGACGGCGAAATCACCACCTCCCCCGGCCCAGCCCCCCAGACCCCGCTCACCGGCGAATCCGACCCCACCCGGGTCACGACCCAGGCGTCCGAGGGTGAGACCGAGATGGCGACCGCCCTCGCCCAGGTCCAGCAGCAGGTCACCGATCTGCCCGGCCGAGAGCGCGTGCCCGAGCTCCAGGTCCAGGAGACCATGGACCCCCGCGAGGGGCTCTCCGAGATGTTCGAGACCCCCGAGCTCGACGTGCCCGAGGACGTGCAGGGCTACATCGATCTCGGCCTCGATCCTGCCGTTGCGGGCGCCTTCGACGGGCTGTACAGCGCCGACATGCAGGCCGCGATGGCCGAGGCGACCGCCGAGGTGACCACCGCCGAGTCCGATCTCGACGCCGGCCGCAGCGAGCAGCTCGCCACCTTCGAGACCGAGCGCACGACCCAGATCGAGGAGGCCCGCACAAAGGGCCAGACCGAGATCGCCAACGCGCGCCAGAGCATCGACGACGAGAAGGCCCGCACCAGGCGCGAGCAGGACAAGGCCCGCGCCGACGTGCAGGCCCAGATCACGACCGAGCGGGCGAAGACCATGGCGCAGATCGACGCCAAGGTCGCCGAGACCGACTCCGAGATCACGCGCAAGTTCGAGGAGGCCCAGCGCAGCGCCGAGTCCGAGGTGGCCGCGGGCGAGCGCCGGGCGGAGGAGGAGAAGCGCAAGGCCGAGGAGGAGGCCGAGGACAAGTCGTGGTGGGAGTCTGCGGTCGACTTCGTGTCCGACTGCCTCGAAGCCCTGGCCGACATCGTCAGCGACATCTTCGACGCGGTGCGCGACGCGGTCAACACGATCATCGACGGGGTGAAGGAGCTCGCCAACACCCTCATCGACGCCGCGGTCGGCTTCATCAACGACGCCATCGGGGCCTTCGGCGAGCTGCTCAAGGGCGCCATCGACGGCCTGCTCGGCGACATCTTCCCCGAGCTCGCCCAGGCGCTGTGCGACTACGTCGACGACGCCGTCACCGCCGCCCAGGACGCGGTCACCGAGATCGGCGAGGGCCTCAAGGAGGGCATCAACGCGCTGCTCGACGGCCTCAAGGAGGGCCTGAACGCGCTGCTCTCGGTCTTCGAGGGCCTGGTCCAGGGTGCGCTCGCGCTGGCCACGGCGCTGATGACCGGCAACTGGACCGAGTTCCTGCTGAAGGCGCTGGAAGCAGCACTCTCGCTCGCTGGCATCTCGCCCGAGGAGTTCTACGCCTTCATCGGTCGCGCCGAAGAGACCATCGACATCATCGTCAATGACCCCGGCGCCTTCCTGTCGCACTGCATCGACGCGCTGGGCACCGGCTTCGGCCAGTTCTCCGACAACTTCATGGACCACCTGCAGACCGGGTTCGTGGAGTGGATGACCGGAGTGACCGGCGACGCGGGCATCACCATGCCTGCCGAGCTGGACTTCGCCGGCGTCTTCGACATCACCCTGCAGGTCCTCGGCCTGACCCCCGACCACCTCCGCGACAAGGCCGTCGACCACCTCGGCGAGGAGGCGGTCGGCGCCATCGAGTTCGTCTGGGGCTTCATCGACGCGACCATCCAGGGCGGGCTCGCCGGCCTGTGGGAGCACGTCGAGGAGTACATGGGCGGGCTCTGGGACATGGTCATCGGCCAGATCCAGGACTGGCTCATGGAGAAGATCGTGGTGGCGGCGGTCACCAAGATCGCCTCCATGTTCAACCCGGTCGGCGCCCTGGTGCAGGCGATCCTCACCGCCTGGAACCTCTACGAGTTCATCCGCGACCAGATCGACCGCATCTACGGGGTGTTCACCGCCGTCGTCGACGGCATCGGCGACATCGCCCGCGGAAACATCGGGCCGGCGGCCAACATGGTCGAGGGTGCGCTCGGCGACCTCGTTCCCGTGGCCATCGATCTCCTCGCCAAGCTCCTCGGGCTCGGCGGCATCGGCGACAAGGTCCAGGAGGTCATCGGCGGCGTGCAGGAGATGGTCGACGAGGCCATCGACAAGCTCATCGAGAAGGTGAAGGGCCTGTTCACCGGCGGCGGCGAGGAGGCGCAGGAGAGCCCGTCCGACCCCCACGCCACCGACTCCGAGCAGACGCTCGAGGGCGAGGCCGCGGGCGAGGAGGCCGGCGCCGGAGACCTCGACGTGGAGCGCTACGCCTTCACCGAGGCCGAGGGCAACGAGACCCACCACATCTGGGTGCAGCAGACCGGCGAGACGTACACGCCCATGGTCGCGTCCACCCAGATGCCGGTCCGCGATCGCCTCGCGCGGTGGCGGCCCCAGCTCAACGACCGCATCCCCGACGGCAACCAGCGCAGCGTCGTCGCCGGCAAGATCGACGAGGCCGACCGCGCGCTTCGCAGCCTCGAAGGTCTGCTCTCGAACGTGGGCAACATCAGCGACCCCGCGGACAAGGCCCGGGTCGAGGGCATCATCGAGGACCGCCAGCGCGAGGCCGCCGCCGCCATGGCGATCGTCTTCTCGGAGCTGGGCGAGGATCCCGCCGACGCCGCCGACGAGGACCTGCGCAAGGTGCTCGACGGCCAGCCCGCGGCCACCCAGCTCGCCGACAGCATCATTGCCCACGCGTCCGCCACCCGGCAGACCGAGCTGCTCGCGGCGAGCGCTGTCGAGGTCCGCAAGGAGGGCCAGAAGCTGTGGCGCGCCAACGCCGGCGGCGACGAGAACTTCGTCCGGGCCGTCGCCAGCGCGATCCCCGACGGCACCGCCCAGCGCAAGCTGACCGAGGTCGACTCGGAGCAGCAGGGTGCTGCCCAGGCCAAGAAGGCGGACTTCTTCGCCGCCGCCGCCCGCCACTACGAGGACTCCACCGCCACCGGCAACGACGCGCTCTACGCCGGCACCTTCACCCGGGTCATCGACGCCAGCTGGAAGGGCATCGGCGACGCCGAGACCATCAGCGCGCCCGAGGTGCACCGGGTCGAGAGCGCCGAGGGCCTGTTCACCTGGAACTACGGCCTGCCCGAGAAGGAAGCGGACGCCGCGACCCTGGGCCTCGACGTGACCAAGGTGGGCGACGGCCGAGACCTCAACAACGCCGTCGTGGCCGCCGTGTTCCAGAACTGGCTGGTCCAGGTGGCTGCCGGCCCGAACACGACGTTGATCCCCGGCAACCTGCGTGACAACGTCTGGTGGACCCCCGACGAGCGCTGCAAGATCGACCCCGTCGCCAGCCCCGACGCCAACGAGCGCTTCTTCGAGCTGGTCAAGCTGAACGCCCTGGCGCCGGAGTGGTACGCCTCGGGCTTCGTCAGCTTCCACATCCCGACCAGCACGACCAACTTCGTCCGACCGACCGTCTGGGACGGCATGATGAGCCCGCTGTGGGTCCAGCACGCCCCCGACGTCAAGGGTGCGACCGGCGGCGGCGTGCACGAGGTCATCAACAAGACCGCCATCCCGACCAGCAGCGCCACGATGGTGCCCCACATCGTCACCGGCGACCTGCAGGCCGCCCTGCGCCGGGCCGCCGACGAGACCAACGTCAACGAGTACAACCAGGACACCACCCAGGTCCACGACGGCCCGACGCCGGAGGACGACGAGGTCGGCCAGGTCCAGGAGGAGATGGCGACCGAGACCAACGAGGCCCGCCAGGACGAGCTCGACCGTCAGGCCGAGGTGCAGGCCGCCCGGGAGAAGGCGGACGCGCTGGGCACGGCACTCGCCAGCGTGCTGCGGAGCCCCGACGACTTCTTGAGCAAGTACCGGGACGCCGAGCGGGCCATGATGAGCCTGCCGCGGAACACCGACAACGCGTTCGACGAGCTCAACCGCATCATCGCCGGCCACAAGGTCGACGGGAAGATGCAGCTCGAGCGGAGCATCGCCGACCGGGTGGCGATCCTGGCGGAGGGCAGCGTCGACGGCCTCGCCATGACCGACGCCAGCGAGATCTCCGCCGTGTACCGGACCCTCGAGGGCCTCGGCTACCCGCAGAGCCACAAGGACAAGGTCGACGACCTCGGCAAGGCGATCACCGTGGACCGCCTGCTGGACATCCTCGAGGGCCACGGCGTCACCCAGGGCGAGGCGCTGAAGAACCACATCGACCGCATCCAGGAGGTGGGCGTCAGCAGCCTGGGCCGGACCTTCCCCGGCCTGGTCGAGCGCTTCGAGCAGGTGCTGGCCGGCCTCGGCACGAAGATCCGCGAGATGGTCACGACGCAGTTCGGCGACTCCATCAACGCGGACGACGTCACCGAGCGCTTCATCGAGGACCTCCGCGACGCGGTCGACACTGCGAAGGAGATCATCGAGAGTGCGGGTCTGTCGGTCAGCCTGTCCGACTTCGACGACAAGATCGCCAAGCTGGACGAGGTCTTCGAGGTCCGCGAGGCCGCGCGCTTCGACCTGGCCGAGGGGCTGGAGATCGAGGAGGACCTGCTGGTCGACCTCGGCGAGAACGGCAAGGTCAAGGAGGCGCTGGCCACCGTCTCCGGCTTGACGGCGTCCAGCTTCACCGACTCGATGCTGACGAAGGCGCTGGGTGAGGCGGAGAAGGACGAAGCCGTCGACAAGCAGAAGCTGCGCCTCGCGTACAGCCTGCAGACCACCGGCAACATCAGCGGCATGATCCCGGTGGTGGGCGCGCTGGGCGCCATCCCCGCCGCTGCAGGAAAGTACCTGGAGAAGCGCGTCCGCGGCTACGGCATCGGTCGCTCGATCCTGTTCGGCCTGGGAGAGGCGGGCCAGGCGCTCCTCGCCGGCCTCCTGCCTCCGGTCGCCATGGTCTTCGGCGGCATCGACTCGCTGACGACCCTGACCCACAGCGTCACGCCGGACCTGGGCCGCCCCAAGTACGAGGACGCGAAGATCAAGCTCGAACGCCGCATCGCGAAGCTCGAGGCCCACGTCACGGCCTACGAGGGCCTCGGCGTCACGCCGTCGAAGGCGCTCACCGACGAGCTCGACGAGCTGAACGACAAGCTCACCGCGGTGAAGGGCAACATCGAGACCCTGGACGAGCTGATGTAGCTCTGGGCGCGGTCAGGCGTCAGTCGA
The DNA here is from genome assembly GCA_937891875.1 of uncultured Pseudomonadota bacterium. Taxonomy (GTDB): domain Bacteria; phylum Myxococcota_A; class UBA796; order UBA796; genus REDI01. Next base: position 5,617 of record CALATR010000136.1, read on the forward strand.
GACCGACCGCCGAGCGGAAGGCCTGGCCGTGGGATGCCCACCAGTCGGGAGCGGCGGTGCCCAGTCGCTGGACGAGCTGGGCGCGGGCGGACTCCGGGAAGCGCGCGAACCCGGCCGCCACGTCCAGCAGGCGGTCCGGCTGGCGTCGCGCGACCATCAAGGCCCCCAGGAACCAGCCCGCCGGAGAGCCGTCGGTGGCGTCGTCCTCGCCCAGGGCCGCGACCAGCACGTCAGCCAGCTGGCCGTGAGGATCGGCGAAGGAGAGCAGGCGCACGCGCTCCCGAGAGCGGCCCTGACGCTGCAGCAGGTCGTGCACCCGGGCGACCAGGTCCGGGTGCGCCAGCAGCTCGCCGGTGATGAGCGCCTGGACCAGCTGCTCGGCGATCGGGGTGCCCGCGGGTCCCGGGGAGTCCGGCAGGGCCTGGCCCCCCTCGCCCCCGCCCTCCAACCGGTCCAGCACGGCCGCGTAGTAGACGGCGTGTCCCTTGCCACCGAGCTGGGCGCACAGCTCGAGCACCCGGGGGTCGTCGGAGTCCGCGACGAGCGCGGCACAGGCGTGGGCGAGCGCCTCGGCAGCGTTCGGGTCCTGCTGGGACTTCAGCAGGCCGTCCGCAGCGTTCATCTGGGCGGGGTTGTCGCGGGTCTGGCGCTCGGCGCGCTGGCGGACGAGCCCGACCAGCGCGTCCAGGTCGTCGACCTGCTGGCCAGCGATGCGGATGGGGAACCTGGGCACACGACCTCCGAGCTGCAGGCGCTCTATCCGTTTGCCGGATCGACCGGCTCATCCCACCCGCAGGCGGCTCACCGCGCGGAGCAGCCCGTCCGGGTCGGGCGCGAACTCCCGCCCGTCGAGGCGCCAAGGGGCGAGCACGCGCAGGGCCAGGATGGCGCGGAGGCGGACCGCGGTCGGCGTCCGCGCGGAGAGCTCGTCGAGGCCGGGCGCGAGCTCCGACAGCCCGCGGCGCATGGCGACCCCGGCGATGGCCGCGGTGATCATGCCTGACGGATCGGCCCAGCCCTGCTCGTCGAGGACCTGAAAGGCAGCGACGCGATCGTCGCCGAGGGGCTGCAGGATGGGCTCCAGGGCCCCGCGGAGGGTCACCACGAAGTCCGGGTCGCCGGCGAGGGCGGCGGTGCCCAGATCCTCGCGCGCGGGCGTGTCCTGGCGCAGGCGCTCCACCTCGGCGGCGAGCACCCGGCGCAGGCGTGCGACCGCATCGGCTCGGGGCAGGCTCGCGGTCAGCTCCACCGCCACCGTGACGACCCCGGCCTCGGGGCGCCGGAGCAGCTGGTCGACAAGGGCGGCCGGCGCCGGCGCCCACAGCCCGTCAAAGCCCGCCGCGAAGACGGCTCGTCCCGCCGGAGTACGGGCGTTCAAGGCGCGCTCCAGGAGCTCCGCAGCCTCCTCCGCGCGCACGTCGAACAGCCCGGCGAGGGCCACCCGGGTCAGGTCGTCGCTGGCGTCGGCGGCGATCGCGTCCACCAGCGCCTCGACGAAGGGTTCCACCGACAGTCGGCGCAGCAGGGCGATGGTGCCAGCTCCAGCGGGCGGGTTGTTCGCCGCCCGGGCGACGTAGATCTTCAGCCTGCGAAGGGCACGTTCATCGACCGACTCCAGGGCGCTGCGAACCGCCGGGCGCGCGGCGTACGGGCCGAACACGTGGGGGAGCAGCAGCAGGAGCGCGTCGTAGTCCCGCACCCGCAGGCGCTCGGCGGCCGCCCGGATGCGCTGCAGCGTGGGACCCTCGTCGCAGAGTGCGGCGAGCACGTCATCACCACGGCGATCCCGCCGATCGGAGAGCCAGCCCGCCGCCTCGATGCGCACGTCCGCAGGCAGCCCGTCCGCGATCAGCGGCTCCACGTCCGCCACCGTGGCCGCGCCGAGCCCGTCCAGCACCTGGACCAGGCGCCA
>CALATR010000137.1 GCA_937891875.1 uncultured Pseudomonadota bacterium
CGCGTCCGACCGGTTCAAGGAGGTGAACGCCGCGTTCGACGTGCTGAAGGACCCCCAGAAGCGCAAGATGTACGACACCTTCGGCACGACCGAGGGACCCCCGCCCGGCCACGGCGGAGGCTTCGCCGGAGGGCCCGGGTTCAGCGGTGGCTTTCGCATGGACAGCGAGCCGGTGGACTTCGAGGACCTGCTGTCGTCGATGTTCGGCGTGGGCGGGCAGCGCCAGGGTGGCTTCAGACAGCGCCCGGGACGGGATCAGCACACGACCATGTCCCTGGACCCGATGCTCGCGTTCACCGGCGGCGAGACCACGATCATCGTCCCGCGTCCGAACGGCGAGCGCGAGACCCTGCGGGTGCGCGTGCCCGCTGGCGTGGAGGACGGCAAGAGCCTGCGCCTGCGCGGCAAGGGACTACCTCCCCCCGGTGGCGGCCCCGCCGGCGACCTGCACATCAAGCTCTCCATCCCCGAGCACCCGCTCCTGCGCCGTCGTGGCAACGACCTCGAGCTCGACGTGCCGATCACCATCGGCGAGGCCATGCGCGGCGCGTCCATCCAGGTGCCGACGCCCACGGGCGAGGTCGCCGTCAAGGTACCGGCCGGCTCGTCTTCCGGGACCAAGCTCCGACTTCGCGGACGAGGCGTGCAGGCGAAGAAGGCGCCCGGCGACCTCTACCTGGTGCTCCGCCCGACCCCTCCTGCCTCGGACGACGAGGCGGTGCTGGCCGCGGTCGACGTGATCGAGCAGGCCTATGACGGCCCTGTGCGGGGCGACCTGCGCCTGTGACGTGGGCCAGGCGGCCGGTGTTCTAGCGGCTCACCTGCAGCTTCATGACGGTCTTGCCGCAGCCGATGGTGTCGCCGCTCTGCAGCTTGCTCACCGCGACCCGCCGGCCGTTGTGGTAGGTGCCGTTGGTGCTGCCGAGGTCGCGCAGGAAGATCATCTCGCGGCCGAAGACCTCAATGACCGCGTGCCGGCGGCTGACCTCGACGTCCGAGAGCGGGATCTCCCCCTGGCGCCTGCCCATCGTCACATTGCCGCGGGTGAACCGGAAGACCTTGCCCGCGTCCTGCCCGGCGACGACCTCCAGCACGGCGTTCAGGCCCGGCGGCAGCCGCAGATCCTGGCCGATGATGTCCCCGGGAGTCCGGGTGCGCTCGCCCGAGCCCCGCAGCTCCACCAGCTCCTCGTCCAGCAGCCAGGCGATGTCCAGCTGGACCACCGCGCCCGATGTGTCCGAGGACAGCGCTGCGGGGTCCTCACCACCGACGTACAGCACCATCCGGCAGCTGCCGACCGAGATCTCGATCCCCGGCAGGAGCTTGGACGAGCGCACGACCTTGCCGTCCAGCATGGTGCCGTTGGTGCTGCCCTGGTCCTCGATCCACCAGTCGCCGTCCTTCCAGCCGACCGAGCAGTGCAGGCCGGAGACCAGTGGATCGTCGAGCAGCACGTCCCCGCGCTTGCGGCCGAATGTCAGCTCCCGCTCGCGACTCAAGGGCACGCTCTGCCCGTCGCGGGGTCCACTGATGAACTGGAGGAACGCGTCGGCGTCGCCCGTCACTAGGCCGTCCGCGACGACTTGGCGGCGTCCTCACCGGGGACCAGGCAGCCCCGCCGCTCGCAGTCGGCCTTGTAGAACTGCAGGAAGCGACCGGGAAGACGCTTGCCGAGCACCTCTTCGATGAACACGCCCGCCTCGCAGGTGGCGTCGAGATCGATGCCCGTGTCCTCGCCCATGGCGGCGAAGGTGTGGAGCAGGTCCTCGGTGGCAGCGTTGCCGGTGGCGCCCGGCGCGTAGGGGCAGCCGCCGATCCCGCCGAGGGACCCGTCGAACTGTCGGATGCCCGCCTGCCAGGCAGCAAACGCGTTGGCGACTGCGGTGCCCTGGGTGTCGTGGAAGTGGCAGGCGATGCGGTCCAGCGGCACGCCAGCGTCGACGAGGCGCCCGATCACGTCCTGCACCTGAAGCGGCGTGCCGACGCCAGTCGTGTCTCCCAGCGCGATCTCGTCCGCCCCCGCATCGAGCAGGGCGAGCGCCAGATCCACTGTCTTCTGCGGGTCGACATCCCCCTCGTAGGGGCAGCCATACACCGTAGAGATATAGCTTCGAACGCGGTTTTCTTCGGCGCGAGCGGTGGCGATGACCTTGCGCAGCCCCGCCAGCGACTCCCGCACCGTGCGGTTGACGTTCTTGAGGTTGTGGGTCTCGGACGCAGACATGAACGTGGCGATGTGACTCACGCCGGCATCGAGCGAGCGGTCGAGCCCGCGGGAGTTGGGCACGAGCGCCCACCAGCGCACTCCGCGATCCTTGGGCAGGAGCTGGAACAGCTCATCGGTGTCGGCCATCTGGGGCACGTACCGAGGGGAGACGAAGGAGCCGAACTCGACGTCCTTGAACCCCGCATCGACCAGCCGCCGGGCCAGCTCCGCCTTGTGCTCGGTGGAGACGACGCCGGCTTCGTTCTGCAGGCCATCCCGCAGGCTGACTTCGTAGATGCGAACCGCGCCCATGCTTCCTCCGACTGGAGCGATGTAACACGCATCGAGAGTTCACACCGGCTGAACAGGGCGTCGCAGCAGGTTGACGACCCTTCCGTCGGGGACGCGGTCGGTGGGGTCGGAGGTGCCGATGGCCCGTCGCAACACCACAGCCCCCGAGCTCCAGCTGATCCCGATCATGAACCTGGTCACGCTGCTGATCCCATTCCTGCTGATGAGCGCTCAGTTTGTCGCCTACGCGGTCATCGACACCAGCCTCCCCGCCATCTGCCAGGCGGACTGCGGGCAGGCGAGCGAGGAGGGCGTGCAGGTCGAGCTGACCCTGCAGGGCTCCGGCTACCTGCTTCGGGCGACCGGTCCCGGGCTCCAGGACTACGCCGAAGGACTCGCCATTCCCTGCATCGAAGCCGCATGTTCCGGACTCGCCCATGACGCCTGGGACGTGGATGCCCTCCGCGTCGAGCTGACCCGCATCAAGGACCGCCACCCCGACGAGACCCGCATCCTCATCGCGGCGGAGGACGGCGTGGCCTACGACGCGCTGGTGCTCGCCATGGACGCGACGCGAGAGGATCCTGGGCAGGGCGGCATGCCCGGCGAGCACTGCACCGGGCGCTGCCTGTACCCGGACGTGACGCTGGCCGCGAGGACCACGAAATAGTCGCCGGGCTGGCCCGTACCCATGGTCCTCGCGGAGGGTGCGCATGGAGTGGATCGGCAACGCAGCGGCAGGCGCCGGACTCGGCTTCGTCGGCCACGGCCTGCGCGAAGGACTGCGCCTCGTCGCCGGCCTGATCGGCAGCGAGGTCCTGCGTCGCCTCGCCGGATCTACCCCGGTCACCGCACTCATCTTCGCGGCACTCGCGCAGGGCTGGCTCACCTACAGACTGCGCCGCGGGCGCCTGGACGCCCGCGGCTACGGTCTCGGGACAGCTCGCAACCTCGGCTCGACGGTCGGTTCCGTCCTCGGAGCGGTGGTCGCGGCGGTCCTGCTGTCGGTAGTCCCGGTGTTCGGCACGGTCGTCGGGATCGTCGTGGGGTCCTTCATCGGAAGCCTTGTCGGCGGATGGGGACTCCGGTCGATCCTCGCCCGTGCCTGGGAACCGGATCCCTAGGCTGCCTTGCGGGCGGCGAGGAAGGCCTCGAACGCCTGGAGCAGCTCGGGGCTCATCTCGCCGCTGCCGACGGAGACGGCCTTGACCTGGGGCAGGGTCCAGCGATCGACCACACCGCGGAGCTCGTCGGCACGCTCGGTCAGAGCACGCGTCGAAGCGGCCATCTCGTCGGCCGCGGCGGCGTTGGCGCTGGTGGCCTCGCCGACGTCGTCCAGGGCGCTCAGGGTGGCGGTGACGTCCTCGACCTGACCACCGGCCAGCTCGGCGATGCCCTGCACCTTGGAGGTCACGCCCTCGACCGCAGACACGATGCGCGACAGCGCGCCGGCCGTGGCCTGGACCAGATGTCCGCCCTCCTCGACGCGACGGATCGCCTCGTTGACGACCTCGTCGGTCTCCTTGGCCGCAGCGCCGCTCCGCAGGGCGAGGCGGTTGACCTCCTCCGCGACGACGGCGAAGCCCTTGCCGTGGTCACCCGCGCGGGCGGCCTCGACTGCGGCGTTGAGCGCGAGCAGGCGGGTCTGGAACGCGATCTCGTCGACGACCTTGTTGATCTTCTGGATGCTCCGGGCCGCGTCCTCGATCCGCTTCATGGCCTCGACCATGTCGCCCATGAGGCGATCACCGTCGGTGGCCGCGCCGTGGGCCTGGGTCGCGAGGTCGCGGGAGGCAGTGGCGCTCTCCGCGCTGGAGCGGGTGCGCTCGTCGAGCTGGGTGGCGCGGTGACGGATCTCCTCGACCGCCCCCTGCACGACGCCGGCGTTGCTGGCGACGAGACCGGCAGCCTCGGCGATCTCGCCCGAGCTGGTGCCCAGGTAGCGGGCGGTCTTCTGGGCATCGCCGAGGCTCTGCGCCAGCTCGCGCACCATGCTGTCGAGGGAGCGCAGGAGCACGTCCTTGTCCGAGCGAGGACGCAGCCGGACCGCCAGGTCACCCTCGGCGACCCGAGCGGCGAGGGAAGCGATGTCCGAGGAGGTGCCGGAGAGCTCGGCCATGGAGCCGATCAGCTGACCGAACTCGCCGACGAAGCCGTCGGTATCGATCTCGGGCGTCTCGCCACGGGCGAGGGCGATCGACACGCCGGTCGCGAGCTGCACGGGCTCCTGCACCAGGGCGACGGCCTCGTTGAGCTTCTCCGCCAGGGTGTCGTAGGGTGCCTCGAGGCGACCGATGTCCGCGCGGACATCGAGCTTGCCGTGGCGGAGCCCGTCGAGCACGCGCTCGACCTCGTCACGGTAGTTGTTCCGGGCGTTGAGGTCGGTCCACTCGACCGCCGCACCGATTCGGTTGCCCTGCTCGTCGTGCAGCGCCTGCACGTGCAGGCCGAAGGCGAGGCCACCGGCGTCGACCTCGGTCTTGTGAGGCAAGGACCCACCCTTGCCGGTCAGGATCCGTGCCTGGTGGGATGGGACCTTGTGGAACACGTCGATCTTGGTCCCGACCAGGTTGTCGAGATCGAGGTGGGGGAACACGGCCGTGAGCTCCGCTGCGTAGCGGGAGAGCAGTTCCTTGTTCGCCGGATTGACATACGTGATCACGCGATCGTTGTCGCAGATCATGACCGACGTCCCAGAATTGTGGACGGCAGCCTGCAAGCGAGCCTGGTCCGAGTTGGACATGACACCTCCTCAAGTGGCTCTCGGGGCGTCGGAATCCGTGGCGAAGGACTGAACCCCCTGCGCTGAACGAATCGCAGGGCTCAACCTCCGTGCGCCCCGTTCCGATCCCCGCCCCGACCCACGGAGGCAGCCTTGAGCGAGAACAACGAATTCCTGGTCGTCGGCGTGTCGGACCTGCTCCTGGCCATTCCCCTCGGCCACGTCGACACCCTGGTCCAGACCCCCGCGGTCACGAAGCTCCCGACCCAGCCCAGCTACGTGCGCGGTACCGTCCGCGTCCAGGGCCGC
>CALATR010000138.1 GCA_937891875.1 uncultured Pseudomonadota bacterium
GGGTCACGGTCTCCCTCCAGGATTCCCTGACCATCGTGCAAGCTGCGTGCCCGGGTGTCAGTCGTCGTCGTGATCCGCGTGCTCCTCCCCGCCGCCCCGCTTCGCCTCGGGCACACCCCGCAGGGTCGCCTCCAGACCCGCGGCCAGCGCCTCCTTCTCGGCAGCCGTGAGCGCCGCCTCGGGGTGCAGGTTCACGTAGTAGTCGGGCGGCATCTTGCCCTCGCGGACCTCCTCCCCGGCCTCGTCGGCATCGCGCTGGGGCTTGTCGAGCTCGGACAGGTTGAGGTGGCGGCGGCCGTCGGCGACGTGGTCCACGACCAGCCAGCCCACCGGCGCGACGTACGAGTACCAGGGGTAGACGGTCTCGTTGCTGTGGCAGTCCATGCACCCGGCGCGCTGGGCGAGCGCCTTCGTCTCCGGGCTGTCCCAGTCGGGGCCCTTGGTGACGGGCGGGTTGGCCTCGATGGACCAGGGGATGAACTGCATGCCGACCAGGGCCAGCACACCGACGCCGAGCACGGCGGCGACTGAGCCGAGGATGACGCTGCGGTTGCTCATGGGAACCTCCACCAGGAGTGTACTCCCCACGGACGAACCGACCACGGGTCGCATCGATCGGGTTCAGATCTCCGCAACACGTGTCGGATGGCTCAGGCCAAGCCCTTCTTGCGCTTGTACCTTCGCTTTCGCACAGCAAACGCGAGCCCCTGGGCGTTGAGCTGCCAGTCGAACTTCACCATGTCCCGGGCCTGGGCGTCATCGGCGAGGCCCGCCTCGACCAGGATCCGCTCGAAGACCTTGGACAGACGATCGAGGCAGTAGGCGTCGAGGGCCTCGTCCGAGACGTCGGCGGCGTCCGCGTCGTCCACGATGGCGGCGTGGGCGTCCAGCAGGGGGTGGAGCTGGGCGGCGACGCCGGCGACGTCGGTGACCTCGCCGAAGTGGGTCGGGAAGACGCGGCCGGCACCCAGCCCGGCGATGAGGTCGACCGCCTCGTGGGCCGCGGCGGGGTCGAAGTCAGTGGGCGTCGTGCTGGGGAAGGCGCACAGGCGGTAGCGCTGCAGGGCGGGGTAGACGAGACCGAACGCGTCCCCGGTGAAGACCGCGTCGGCGCCGGGATCATGCACGACAAAGTGGTGGTTCGCGTGGCCGCGGGTGTAGTGCACGGTGAGGGTGCGCTCGCCCAGCTCGACGCTCTCCCCGTCCTCGAGCACCCGGACCCGCGCCTCGGGGATCGGGAGGATCTCCCCGTACAACTCGTCGAACGCATCCCCGTAGACCTCCCGGGCGCCGGCGATGATGCGGGTCGGGTCGATGGCGTGCACGGCGGCCTTGGGGTGGGCCAGCAGGGTCGCGAAGGGGCAGCGCTTCATCAGCTGCCCGGCGCCGCCCGCGTGGTCGAGGTGCACGTGGGTGATGATGATCCAGCGCACCTGGTCGGGGGACAGGCCCTCGTCGGCCAGGGCGTCCATGAGGCGCGGCACCGCCAGCGAGGTGCTGGTCTCGATGAACGCGGCCTGGTCCCCGTCGCGGATCAGGTAGGCGGCGGCGATGCCGGGCCGGTCGGTGTACTCGCAGTCGATGGTGCGTACGCGGGCGGTCATGACGGACTCCGGGCAGGGGGCTGGCGTAGCGCTCCCCGTGCCGGCCGTCGATCAGCCCTGACCCTGCGCGGGCTCGGCGAGGTGGTGCCACGCCTCGGGGAGGGGCTGGCCCAGGATGCGCTCGGCCTGGGCCACCGTGACCAGGGCGTAGGTGACGGCGCCGGACAGCACGAGGTGGCCGTCCTGGCGCAGGCCCACCTTGACCGTGACCACGTTGCCCTTGCGCTCGACGATGCGACCGCGCGCCTCGATGGGGAGGTCGAGCTTCGCTGGCCGCAGCCACTTGAGCTGGGCCGACGTCGTGAAGCCGAAGCGACCCAGCAGGCCGACCAGGGTCCAGGCGCCGATCTCGTCGGCGAGGGTCGCCTGGAGCCCGCCGTGCAGGATGCCGGGAGGTCCCTCCCAGCCGGGTTTCCCGTGGAACGTCGTGACGACCTCGTCCCCGTCGCGCTGGAACTGCAGGCCCATGCCGACGTGGTTGTGGGGGCCGCAGCCGAAGCAGCGCTGGTCGGGGCCGAAGGTCAGGGGATCGAGGGGCGTGGGCATGGGAGATCCGGGCTGTGGGGGGGGGCCGTGACGGCCTAGCCTCCCTGACCCCACGCTTGCACGCACGGCCCGGAATCGGGGAGGATGGCGGCACTTGGAGGTCCAATGCGATTCCTGACCGTGATGACCCTGTCCCTGCTGGTTGGTTGCTCGACCGGCGCGCCCCCCGCTGGCGGCGGCGAGACCATGCCCGACCCCTCGAAGAGCCCCGAGGAGGCCGCGACGACCGAGACGACCGCAGCCCCCGCCGAGGGTGAGGCCGCGGGTGCGGAGCCCGGCGGCGAGGACGGCGAGGCCGAGCCCGAGACCGAGGCGGTGGAGCTTCCCTCTGCGGCCAAGCTCGACGAGGCCAAGGGCCTGGCGCGGGCGATGATGCCCAAGCAGGCCATGCTCGACGCGGTGAAGCCCGTCCTGGGCGAGCCCTCCGCCATGACCGACACCGAGGCTCACTGGGTCGGCAAGGAAGGCGACGCCTGCAAGATGCTCAAGGTCACCCTGATGGGCGACATGGTGGGCTCGGCCAGCGTCGAGGACACCGAGTGCCCGAGCGGCGACGCCGAGTAGTCCGATTCCGTCGGTGGGAATCAGTCGCCGATGATCCGGTCCAGCTCTTCCAGGTTGGACCGGGCGATCGGGCCCAGCCACGACTCGTCGAAGTCGTCGTAGCGGACCGGGCCCTGCGTCGGGTCGCCGCCGTAGACGGAGAGGAGCTGCTGGCGGAGGGCCTTCGCGTGCTCGGGGCTTTCGAGCACAGCTGGCTGGAGCTCGTAGGCGGTCGTGGCGCAGGCCCACGTGTAGGCCTCGGCCGCGCGGTCGAGTGGAGACCAGGCGAGCAGTCGGCCGGGGGCCGAGCAGCCACTGCGGTGGATGACGTCTCCGGGAGAGGGACCCGGACGTGGCTCGATCTGCTGGAGCGCCTCGAAGCGCGCAAGATCGGCGTACATCGTGCCGGAACACCTCCTGGTGCCCAGGCGCGTGGTGAGCCCCCCGCCCGTGCCAAACCCCAGCTCGTCCCACAGCACGGCGACGCTGGTCGCGGTCCACGACAGCAGCGCCAGCATCGACGCGAACACCGCCGCGACCAGGGCGAGCAGGATCGCCGGTCGGCGCGTCGGTGAGGTCGGCTCCTCGGCCAAGTCAGTCCCCTGCGATGCCATCCAGATCCCGGAGGTTGGCCCGGGCTCACTCCGAGCGACACACCTCGATCCTACCGGTTCCCAGCCGGAGCTGCCCGGCCTGGGTCCGGCGCTCGATGAGGGCGGACGCGTCCTCCACGCCCAGGTCCAGCAGGGTCTGGCGGGCGCGGTGCACGTGCAGGCGCAGGGTGCCGAGCGACATGCCCAGCCCGGCCAGCACGTCGTCGACGTAGACCCAACCCTGCTCCGCCGGACCCAGCGTGCCCTGGTCGGACAGGCGGGATCGCGCCAGGTGGAGCAACAGGAACTGCCAGCTTCGAGGCGGAATGTCGTGGGTCGCCCCCTCCGGGAGCACCACCTGCAGGCGCACGCTCTCCTCGTCCTTGCTGACGGTGAGGCGCAGTCCGACGTCGACGACCGTGATGGGGGGATCGACCAGCCCGCCGGTGACACCGCTGATGGTGGCGCCCGCGGAGACCGTCGGCAGGTGCAGGCGCCAGGCCTCGTCGTCGATGACCACCACGTCCTGATCGGCGACCGGCCGGGCCTGCTCGCCCATCTCCAGGCTCCAGCCACCTTCTCCGCCCCGGAGCACGGTGGCCTCGGGGTTGTCGTCGTCGGGCAGGGCCAGCAGGTCGCCCGAGGCCGCGCGCAGGGCACCATCCCGCTCGCGCCGAGCCATCGGGAAGGGCGGTCCGGCGTCCCCCGGGGTCAGCAGGTTGTCGGCGCCGCCGATCGCCAGCCGGGATCCCGCCCGAAGCAGCACGTCACGCCCGGGCTCCAGCCGCTCGCCGTCCAGGGAAGTCCCGTTTCGACTGGCCAGATCGCGCACGACCCACCCCTCTGTGGACCAGAAGACCGTGGCGTGCTCGGACGACACGAGCGCATCGGCGACGGTGAGATCACAACCCCGTCCCCGGCCGACCAGGGTGCGCGCGGACAGGGTGTACGATTGACCGGAGTGGTCGTCTCGGAGAACGCCCATGAGTACCCACGATCCAGGCTCCCTGGACGGACCGACCCAGGTGAGCGGTGAGTGCGGCGACGAACCCACGAACGCCACCGCGACGGTTCCTGCACCCTACATGCAGACGGGCGTCGTGGGGGAGGGGGGCATGGGCCGCGTACTGCTCGTGCGCGACACCGACCTCGACCGGCTGGCGGCGTTCAAGGTGCTGCGCGGCACACTCGCCCATGACGACGGGGCTCGGGCGCGCTTCGACCGAGAGGCGTGCCTCACCTCCCAGCTCGACCACCCGGGGATCCCCGCGGTGCTGGGGCGCGGCACGCTCGCCGATGGCCGCCCCTACTACGTGATGCGGCTGGTCCGCGGCACCCCGCTCGATCGGGCGCTCGACCAGGATCTCCCTGCCATCTCGAGCGTGCGCTCCCGGGTGGACGTCGTGCGGCGGGTGGCGGAGATCGTCGCGTATGCCCACGGCGAGGGCGTGCTCCACCGGGACATCAAGCCGGGCAACATCATCCTCGGCGCGTTCGGCGAGGTCGTGCTGCTGGACTGGGGCCTGGCCCTGCGTGAGAGCGAGCTGGCCGAGCGCACCACGCTTCACGACACCATAGGCACCCCGGCCTGGATGTCCCCGGAGCGCCTGCGCGGCGCCTCCGCCGATCGCCCGGCCGATGTGTACGCCCTCGGCGCTCTGCTCCATCTCGCCTTGAAGGGCACCCCGCCGGTCCCGGTGCACGCCAACGTGGTCACCGCCATGCGCCTGTCCGCGCAGGTCACCCAGCCCCCCGGTCCCGCGGTGCTCGGCAGGCTGACGCTGGACGCCATGCACGTCGATCCCGACCGACGCCCGAGCGCCCAGACCGTGGTCGACACCCTGCAGGACTGGCTCGTCGGCGCACGCCTGGCCACCCGGGTCGCGCGTCACCGGGCCGAGGCGGAGGCCCACTTCACCCAGGCGACCGACCTGACCGCGCGCGCGCAGGACCTCGAGGCCCAGGCCGCTGAGCTGCTGGATGCGGTCGCGCCCTGGGCGGACGAGGCGAAGAAGGTGCCCGCCTGGCGCGCCCAGGACGAGGCGCGCGAGGTCCGCCGGGTCGCGCTCCGCCACAGCGAGGCCGCGGTCCAGTCCCTGCACGTCGCGCTGGCGCTGGATCCCCACGATCCTCCGTCCCGCAGCCTGCTGGTCCAGCACCACCGCCGCCGGGCGAGCGAGGCGGCCCGCCGCGGCGACCTGAAAGCCGTCTCCGACCACCGGGCCCAGCTGCGGGTCTGGTCCGAAGAGGGCGGAGATCCGTGGCTCTCGGGCACGGTGCGCCTGGACCTGGGCTGGGTTCCGGCCGGGGTCGAAGTCGCTCGGATCCCCCTGGTCCGCAGACTGCGACGGTTCTGGCCCGATCCCGCGCGCCCCCTCGGCGTCGGTCCGCTCGACGCCGCGGAGACGGACGAGGGTCCGGGCCTGCTGGAGCTGTCGGCGCCCGGCCACGCCACCGTGCGTCACCCGGTGCTCGCCGAGCCGGGCCGAAGCTGGCCGAAGCCCCCGCCGCCCGGCCGTACGCTCACTGCGCCACCCGCCGCCGATTCCGTCCCAGACGGAGCCGTCCTCGTGCCGTCGGGGTGGCTCTCGGTCGACGCGGATCCCCTGGCCCTCGATCCCCTCACGCCCATCGAGGTCTGGCTCGACGCCTTCCTGATCGCCCGGCAGCCGGTGACCCACGCCCGCTACCTGGCCTTCCTGGACGCGCTCGTCGGCCGGTACGGTCACGCCCGCGCCCAGGTCCACGCCCCCCGCTGGGATGGCGGCGCCGAGGCCGATCGCCCGCTCTACCGCTTCCAAGACGGTCGCTACCACCTCGATCCCGACCAGCCGCTCACCCGCTCGCCGGATCAACCCGTCGTGCTCGTAGACTGGCACGACGCCATGGCCTTCGCCGCCTTCGAGGCCGATCGTACGGGGATCCCCTGGCGTCTGCCTCACCAGCTGGAGTGGCTCCGGGCCGCCGGCGCCGACCTGGGCTGGGCCTTCCCCTTCGGTCCCGACGACGACCCCGCCTGGTACTGCATGCAGAGCTCTCACGCACAGGCGCCCACCTCGGCGTCGGTGCACGACTTCCCGGTCGACGAGAGCCCCTTCGGCGTGCGCCACCTCGCCGGCAACGTCCGCGACTGGTGCCTGGACAGCTACCGCCGGCAGGGGCCCACACGGGGCGCGGTCATCGAGCCTCGGGTGCCCGAGGGCGACGGGCTGCGGACCATCCGTGGGGGCGCGTGGACCAGCAGCTCGGCGTTCTGTCGCATCCAGAGCCGCTTCGCCGGCCCGCCGACCCAGCGCATGTCCGCGCTCGGCTTCCGCCTGGCGGCGTCGCTTCGGTGATCAGGCGGCAGGGTCGAACGCCGTGGAGACGACCGAGCCCGCCGGGATGACGTAGGGCACCGGTGCCAGACGGCTGAGCGTGACGGTGGAGCCGCCCTGGGGATGCAGGCTGCTGGGCACCTGCCCTACCGAGCCGGCATGGACCCACCAGGACAGGCCCGCCGCCGCGACCTGGACCACGACCGTGGCCTGAACGCCGGGGATCTGCAGCTGGAACAGCGGGTTGTCCGCAGGGATCGTGAGATCCGTGGAGATCTGCTGGGGCTGGCTCAGGGGGGACTCCTGATAGGTGCCGCCGGCAGCGCCATTGATCGCCGAGTCCAGGTGCACGGGCAGCTGGACGGTACCCGACGGCCAGGACTGCACCGGCCAGGACGTAAGGATCTGGCCAGACTGCGGGACCCACCCGATCCAGTCGGTGGAATCCCCCATGTAGCCGGTGTGCTCCGGGCCGAACTCACCGGGGGGGCCGAGCTTGTGTGCCATCGTGGTACTCCTGCGTGGGCGGTCAGCTTGCCCTTCCTCGACCGACCGCTCAACCCGACCGCGTTTCGCCCCGTTGCAGGCGACGCTCAATGATCCTCGCTCCCGTGCCGATCCACGGGGCATCCATCATGCTTGGACCGACCATGACCTCCCGACGTTGGCGCCGCGGAAACTACTCGATGATCTACGGGATCATGCTCCCGATCTTCATCGGCTTCACCGCGCTGTCGGTCGACACCAGCTGGCAGCGGATCTCCCAGAGCCAGGCGCAGGACGTGGCCGACGCCGCCGCCTACGCCGCACTCGTGCAGCTGCGCCAGACCGGCGACGCCAACCTCGCCGAGGAGGCCGCCAAGACCGTCGTCGGCCGCAACAGGGTGGGCGCACTGCCGGGTGAGCTCGGCGACATCGAGTTCGGCAGCTGGGAGCGTGGGGACGTCTTCAAGCCGACCGGTCAGCGACCCAACGCCGTCCGCACCACCGCGGGTCGCTACTCGGATGGTGGTGTGAAGCTCCAGTTTGCGAAGATCTGGGGCAAGGACTCCGTGCAGGTGGAGGGCTCCGCCGTGGCCGCCAGCCGCAGCCTGCACGTCGTGCTGATCATGGACATCACCGGCTCGTTCGCCAGCGAGATCCACAACGCCCGGGACGCCGCGCTGACCTTCCTCGACGTGCTGGAGGACCTGCACGGCAAGTACGACATGATCGGCATGGCGGTGTTCACCTACCGGTTCAGCAACGAGTGGACGCCGATGTTCTACCTGTCGGACACCGTCGACCGGAAGGCGGCCCGCCTCCAGTGGGAGACGCTGAACGTCGCGTCCAAGACCACCACCGGCGACTGCAAGATCCGCGGCGACGGCAAGTATCCGCAGATGCCGCGCGAGTACTGCGACGAGCCGGGCACCGACCACCACGTCGGCATCATCATGGCCCGCCAGATGCTCCTCGAGCAGAGCGATCCCTTCGCCTACCGCGCCACCATCCTGCTCACCGACGGTCAGCCCAACGGCCTCAAGTCGAGCTCGCAGCGCAACGACGTCGGCTACGTCGAGGAGCGCTGGCGCGAGTACGCCGGCCCGACCCCCCACAGCAGCGACGCGATCAAGAAGACGACGGTCGACGAGGCGGTGATCAGCTGGGAGGACCACCGCATCCACCAGTGGACCGTCACCTTCCGCGACCAGAACGCCTTCCTCAAGCTCGCGGCCCAGGGCGACGGCAAGTACTTCTACACGACCAACGCCTCCGACCTGGTGCCGATCTTCGAGGAGATCGCCGAGAGCCTTCCCCTGCTGATCGTGGAATAGCCCCCGAGCTGACGACCCGACCGCATCAGCTGTGCTCGCCGCACGCGTTGCAGATCACCGTGCCGCCGATGACCTCGGTCTGCAGGCTGCCGCAGTTCAGGCACGGCACGCCGTCCTCGTCCATGACCGTGATCTCCTGGATGCCCGCGTAGAAGACGAAGATCGGGAACCAGGTGAACATCAGCGGCCAGGCTGCGACCAGGTCGATGACCAGCATCACCCCGAAGTCGATGGCCATCAGGGTGCCCTCGGGAACCGCCTCGGCGACGAAGACGGAGAGCTCGCCCCAGGCGAGCCCCGCGCCCACGTAGAGCAGCATCATCACGACGGCGATGGCGCCGTTGAGCAGGGTCAGCACGAACGTCTGTACAAACCTGCCCTCCGTGTACCTCCAGGACTGCTGGAGTGCGCCTCCGATGCCGATCTTGGGGTCGAGCACATAGGCGACGTGGGTCATGCACAGCCGCACGGCGAGGTAGATCCCCGGCAGGACCAGGAGCAGCAAGCCGCAGACGATGGCGAGTCCGACCGGGATGTTGAGGATCATGAGCGGGATGCACAGGGTCAGCCCGCCGACGAACGCCGCCCCCATCGACACGGCCTTGCCGGCACGCGCCTTGGAGAGCACCACGCCGAGCGCGCCCAGCTGCACCGCGTTGGCGAGGCTGCCCAGGATCTGGTTGATGCGGTTCTGATTCTCGAAGTCCATGCCCGACCACATCACTGCGGTGGTGGCCAGGCTGTAGACCACGGTGACCACCACCACGGTGAGGGCGACCGGAGGCAGCGTCTTCACCCACAGGCGCGCGCCCTCGGTGAAGCAGGCGCCGATCTCCATGGACGGCTGGATGCGCAGGGCCGCCACGTCCTCTTCGCTGGGGCCGAGGGTCCCGACGGGCTGGAACGGATTGTCAGTGGACACGAGACCCCCTTGGACCCGGGGGTTGTACCAGACGTCTCACCCGTCGCGGTGTTTGCGGAGCCGGTACGCCACTTGCGGACGGGAGAGGCCGAGCACGCGAGCCGCCTCGGACAGGTTGCCGTCCGCCCGCTCGACCGCGGCTTCGAGCAGGCGGCGCTCCAGCTCTTCGAAGGGCAGCTGCTCCTCCAGCAGCGCGCCCACCAGATCACTGACCGAGCCCGGCTTGCCCCCTGGAAGCGGCACTTCCAGCGTGCCGCTGTCCGAGATGCCGAGCAGTCGCGCGTCCCCCTGGATGGACTCGTCGAAGAGGTGCTGAACGTCGATCCGCCCGCCGTCTCCCGCCAGCACCACCGCCCGCTCGACCATGTTCTCGAGCTCGCGGATGTTGCCGGGGAAGTCGTACGCCAGGAGTGCGGACAGGGCACGGTCGGTGAGCCCTCGGATGTGGCGACCGGAGCGCTCCGCGTAGACCGTGAGGAAGTGATCGACCAGCGGACGGATGTCGTCGCGGCGCTCGCGGAGGGCGGCGAGGCGGACCGGGAAGACGTTGACCCGGTAGTAGAGGTCCCGACGGAAGCGGCCCTCGTTGACCTCCTGGCACAGGTCGACGTTGGTCGCGGCGACCACGCGCACGTCGACGTGGCGGGTCCGGGTGTCGCCGACGCGCTCGATCTCGCGCTCCTGCAGGGCTCGCAGGAGCTTGGCCTGGGCCTGCAGCGGCATGGTGCCGATCTCGTCGAGGAAGAGGGTGCCGCCGTGGGCCCGCTCGAACTTGCCCGGACGGGACTGGACGGCACCGGTGTACGCCCCGCGCATGACGCCGAAGAGCTCGGCCTCGAGCAGGGTCTCGGGCACGGCCGCGCAGTTCAGGGTCACAAAGGGCCCGCTGCGGCGGCGGGAGCGCTCGTGGAGCAGCTGGGCCATCCGCCCCTTGCCCACGCCGGTCTCCCCGAGGATGAGCACGGTGGTGTCGGTGTCGGAGACACGCTGGATCCGCTCGACCGAGGCGCGGAATGCCGTACTTCGCCCCACCAGGTAGTTCTCCTCCTGGTTCTTGGGATCGGTGTCCCGGAAGTGGGCCACGTCGGCGTCGGTGAGGTCGCTGTCGGTCCACTCCTCGAGCGGGCGACCGATGATCCGGCAGTGCCGGTCCCCCATCGAGCGGCACTGCACCTCGCGATAGAGGATGGGCCGGCCCATGAAGGCGGTGGTGTAGCCGGACGCGTAGCCGAGCTGCATCCAACAGGCGGGCTCGTCGCCGATCCCGTACTCGGACAGGTGGGCGGAGTCCTCGGAGCTGTCGTGCCACAGGAACTCGCCGAAGTAGCGGCCTGAGTCGAGATCGATGTCCATCCGCACCGGCTCGACCTGCACGATCCCTTCGAGCGCGTGCAGTTGCGGCCCGGTGTGGAACGCCTCGATCACCGAGCGATCCCCGCGGATCCGCCGGGCCATGTCCGCGTCGCGCAGCCCGCTGACGTAGCCCATCCGGGTGAGCAGCCGCCGCGCCTCAGCGATCCCCTGCGAGGTGATCAGCTCCTTGCGCAGGGCGCCGAAGGACTCGACGTGCAGCAGCAGCATGCGCTGGCCATCGAGCCAGATCCGCCCTTCGGACGGTGCGAACCGCAAGCGCGCCTGGAGGTCGGTGCCGTCGGGCAACGGCGGAGACAGGATGACGGCCTCGGACATGCGGACCTCGAGCTGGGCGGCTGCGGCGTCGGGCGGGTGCTCGAAATCGTGAACGGACCGCCCGAATGCGACGGTCATCTTACCATTTGATCGAACCAGCCCGGTGTCCACGAAGCGTCACGCGAGATCGCGGTCTCGGTATTATCCGCGTTCCTACTTATGTTTTCCGACCAGGCGAGTCTCTGGCACGCGGGATGCTGTCCACGAAATGCTGAACCCCGGAGCGCCCATGACGACCCCCTCCCCCGAGCTCGGCCGCACCCTGCAGGCCGGATCCATCCGCACGAACCTCCACGACCGCGGCCAGGGATCGCCGGTCCTGCTGATCCACGGCTCCGGACCGGGCGTGTCGGCCTGGGCCAACTGGCGTCGCAACCTGGACGCGCTGGCGACGGAGCACCGCGTCCTGGCGCCGGACATGGTGGGCTTCGGCTTCACCGAGCGGCCGGACGGCGCGGTGTACGACAAGGCCCTGTGGCTGCAACACCTGGTGGATGTGATGGACGCGGCCGGGGTCGAGCGCGCGGACGTGATCGGCAACTCGTTCGGCGGAGCCATGGCGCTGGCGCTCGCCGTCGCGCACCCCGAGCGGGTCCGCAAGCTGGTCCTGATGGGCTCGGTCGGCCTGACGTTCCCGCTGACCGAGGGACTCGACAAGGTCTGGGGCTACGAGCCCTCGATCGCCGCCATGCGCGAGCTGCTGGATCTCTTCGCCTTCGACCGCTCCATCGTGACCGACGAGCTGGCAGAGTTGCGCTACAACGCCAGCATCCAGCCGGGCTTCCAGGAGTCGTACGGCGCGATGTTCCCGGCACCCCGGCAGGAGGGCATCCAGCGCCTGGCGAGCTCGGAGGACGACGTGAAGGCCCTGCCCCACGAGACCCTGGTGGTGCACGGGCGGGAGGATCGCGTGATCCCGCTCGAGGTGAGCGAGCGGTTGTTCGCGCTGATCCCCCGGGCGGAGCTGCACGTGTTCAAGCGCTGCGGCCACTGGACCCAGATCGAGCACGCGGAGCGGTTCAACCAGCTGGTGCTGGGATTCCTGGGGTCAGGACGTGAGGGGTTGCATCCCCAGCCCCGATGACCACGACCAATACACGTGCGCTGGGGGACCGCCGCCGCGGCGGGGTCAGGACGTGAGGGGTTGCACCCTTGGCGGCCAAAGTCCAACCTCTCTCGTCCTGACCCCAGCGTGGAGCGCTCGCAGACGGACCACGGCAGCCACACCCTCATCGACAGCGCAGGTTCAACCTCTCTCGTCCTGACCCCCGGATCTCCTACCCGCCATCAGCGGCGAGGCGAATGCCACACCTGTCGGCCTGACCCCGGATCCCCGGATCCACCAAATCGTGAACCACCCCCGCCCCGCTCGGTGACCCACCTCACGATTTGATCGAAGCCGGCCCAGAACCTGAACGGTGAGTCACCTCATCGGCACGAGGCCGATCCGCTTGAGCACCCGATCGTTGCACCCCGCCGCGAGTCTGGCACGGTCCCTGCTTTACGGCCGGCCATGCAACCCGACCCCGACCAACGTCCGTACGTCACCCTCGGAACCCGCCGCACGGTCCGCCCGACCGCGGTGCGCATCCGCCGCTTCGTCGAGTTCGAGTTCGTCGTGGACTCCGACGGCGGCGCCCTCGACGAGAACCTCGCCGTCGAGCTGGTGATGCCCTGGCCGGAGCTCGTCGCCTTCGCGGCGAAGAACGAAGCCTCCTGGCTCCCCCCGCCCGACGAGGCCCGCGACGCCGTGACAGCGCTCGCCGAGGCCCACGGGGGCGCCCACCTCATCCCGTCTGCAACCCCCACGCCTGGAGGGCCATCGTGAGCCTGGACATCAAGCTGAACGCGCTCGAACCGCGCCGTCAGACCTACGGCAACATCGCGCGACGCTACGGCGCCGACCGACCCGCGTCCCGCTACGACGAAGCCGTCCTGGACGTGCAAGCGGACGTGAACTTCCACTACAAGCCGCTGTGGGCGCCCGAGTTCGACATCTTCGACGTCCGGCGCACGGCCATCCAGATGGAGGACTGGTACGCGCTCCGCGATCCGCGCCAGTACTACTACGCCACCTACAACATCAACCGCGCGGACCTCTCGGCGGCGGCCGACAAGGCCTTCGACGTCGTGGCCGAGCGCAAGCTGCTGGACCGGGTGGACGACGCCTGGAAGCAGACCGTCCAGCACTACCTCATCCCGCTCCGCCACTACGAATGGGGCGCCAACCTCGCGAGCTTCCAGATCGCCGACGAGGGCTACGGCACGACCATCACGTCCGCCGCCGCCTTCTGCGCCGCCGATCGCCTCGGCATGGCCCAGATCATCGGCCGGATCGGCCTCGAGCTGGACGGCCACCAGGGCGCCAGCCTGGACGCGGGCAAGGACGCCTGGATGAACGACCCGACCTTCCAGCCGCTGCGCAAGGCGATCGAGGACGTGCTGGTCCGCAAGGACTGGTTCGAGGTCTTCGTGGCCGTGCACTTCTGCCTCGACGGCATCGTGCATCCCCTGGTCTACGACCGCTTCGACAACGTCGGCTACGGCAAGGGTGGTGCCGCCTTCACCATGCTCACCGAGTTCATGGTGTCCTGGTTCAAGGACGAGAGCCGGTGGGTGGACGCGGTGCTCAAGACCGCCGCCGCCGAGTCTCCCGACAACGCCGCCACCCTCGGTACCTGGGCCGCCACCTGGATCCCCCGCGCCGCCGAGGCCGCCGCTCCGATCGCGGTGTCCGTGCTCGGCGACAAGGACGGTTCCGAGGCCATCTCCGAGCTGACCCAGAACCTCCGTGACCGCGCCGAGTCCCTCGGCCTCGCCCTGCCGTAGGAGACCACCATGCGCAACGTCAGCATCACCATCCAGAACAACTCCGACGCCATCCCGATCATCGACGCGATCGTGGCGGACAATCCCGACGCGGAGGCCCACTACTACCCGGCCATGGTCAAGATCGACTGCCCGGGCCGCCTGGTCGTGAACCGGGACAGCATCGAGGAGCGCATCGGTCGCGAGTTCGACCTGCAGGAGCTCCACCTCACCCTGATCAGCCTCGCCGGGAACATCGACGAGGACGACGACACCTTCACCCTCGCCTGGAACTGAGGAGCAACTCATGGCTCGCAAGAACCGCAAGCTCTCCCTCAAGAAGCGCTACCAGCTGCTGACCCGTGGCCTGGGCTGGGAACCCACCTACCAACCGGTCGACAAGGTCTTCCCCTACGACACGTTCGAAGGGATTCACGTCCATGACTGGGACCAGTGGCAGGACCCCTTCCGCCTGACCATGGACGCCTACTGGAAGTTCCAGGCCAAGAAGGAGCAGAAGCTCTACGCCGTCATCGACAGCTTCGCCCAGAACAACGGCCACGTGAACCTCACCGACGCCCGCTACCTGAACGCGGTCAAGCTGTTCCTCACCGGCGTCACCCCGCTCGAGTACGCCGCCCACCGCGGCTACGCCCACGTCGGACGCCACTTCCGCGGCACCGGCGCGGCCATCGCCTGCCAGATGCAGTCGCTCGACGAGCTCCGTCACGCCCAGACCCAGATCCACACGATCTCCCACTACAACAAGTTCTTCGACGGCTTCCACGAGTGGCGTCACATGCACGACCGGGTCTGGTACCTGTCCGTGCCGAAGTCCTTCTTCGACGACGCCATGACCGCCGGGCCCTTCGAGTTCCTCACCGCGATCAGCTTCAGCTTCGAGTACGTGCTGACCAACCTGCTGTTCGTGCCGTTCATGTCCGGCGCCGCCTTCAACGGCGACATGGCCACCGTCACCTTCGGCTTCTCCGCCCAGTCGGACGAGGCCCGGCACATGACGCTCGGCCTCGAGGTCATCAAGTTCCTGCTCGAGCAGGACGAGCGCAACGTGCCCATCATCCAGCGCTGGATCGACAAGTGGTTCTGGCGCGGGTACCGCCTGCTCACCCTCGTCGCGATGATGATGGACTACATGCTCCCCAAGAAGATCATGTCCTGGAAGGACGCCTGGGAGATGTACTACGAGGAGGCGGGCGGCGCGCTCTTCGACGATCTGGCCCGCTACGGCATCAAGCCGCCCAAGTACGCCGATGTCGCCGCGAAGGAGAAGGACCGGGTCTCCCACGAGGTCTGGGCGATCTTCTACCAGTACACCCAGGCCGCCGCGTTCCACACCTGGGACGTCTCCGACGAGGAGATGGCGTGGCTGTCGGAGAACTACCCCGACACCTTCGACAAGCACTACCGTCCGCGGCTCGAGCTGTGGCGGAAGATGGCCGAAGACGGCAACCGCTTCTACAACAACGCCCTGCCCCAGCTGTGCACCTGCTGCCAGATCCCCATGGGCTTCACCGAGCCGGATGATCCGACGAAGATCTGCTTCCGAAGCTCGGAGTACGGCGGCGACACCTACCACTTCTGCAGCGACGGCTGCAAGGACATCTTCGACTACGAGCCGGAGAAGTACGTGTCGTCCTGGCTGCCCGTGCACCAGATCTTCCAGGGCAACTGCGGCGGCGCCGATCTCGGCGATGTGCTCAAGTGGTACAAGATCAACGTGGGCGCGGACAACCTCGACTACAGCCAGTCCCCCGAGGCCGAGCTGTGGAAGCAGTGGACCGAAGCCACCAAGCAGACCCGCTGAATCTCATCGACCGCCTCGTCCATGACGGGGCGGTCAACGCATTTCTGGAGACATCATGGCTACCGTCGCCCTGACCGAGGACTACCACGGTCCCGTCCTGGACAAGGAAGAGAACTTCCACGGCAACCGCGTCATCTACGTGCACTGGGAAGACCACCTCATGTTCTGCGCCGCGCTGGCGTTTCCGTTCCCTCCGGGCATGCCCTGGGGTGCGGTGATCGGCGAGGTCCTGCCGCAGTTCTACGGCATGCACCCCGACTGGCCGAACATCGACTGGTCCGCCGTCCGCTACGAGCTGGATGGCAAGGAAGTGCAGCTCGACCCTGGCAAGTCGCTGGACGAGCAGGGCTTCCACCACAAGTCCCTCGTCCGCTTCTGGACGCCGGGATTGAACGGCTACCAAGGCTCCGCTTCCTGAGGATCCCGTGGACTACGAGCTCACCGTCGAACCCCTCGGCGAGGTGGTGCGCGTCAAGGAAGGTCAGACCATCCTCGACGCGTGCCTCCGCCACGGCCTGTACCTCCCCCACGCCTGCACCCACGGACGCTGCAGCACCTGCAAGGTGGCCGTGAAGGACGGCGAGGTCGACATCGGCGAGGCGACCGACTTCGCCCTGATGGACTTCGAGCGCCAGGAGGGCAAGCGGCTGGCCTGCACCGCCACCCTGCGCACGAACGCCACCATCGAGGCGGACATCGACGAGGACGAGGATGCCGAGCGCAACCCCGTCGTCGACCTGGTCGGCACGGTGAGCCGCCTCGAGGATCTCACGCCCACCATCAAGGGCATCTGGATCGACCTGCCGGAGGACTTCGCCTTCCAGGCCGGCCAGTACGTCAACCTCTACCTGCCGGGCATGACCCGCCCCCGGGCCTTCTCGATGGCCAGCCCGCCGTCGCAGACCCGGACCATCGAGCTGCACGTCAAGCGCGTCCCCGGCGGCCAGGGCACCGGCTACATCCACGACACGCTCGCGGTCGGCGACGAGCTCCGCATGAGCGGCCCCTACGGCCAGTTCTTCGTGCGCTGGTCCGCCGAGAAGCCCATCATCTTCGTCGCCGGCGGCTCGGGCATGTCCGCCATCCGCAGCATGATCCTCGACATGGTCGAGGAGGGCTTCGAAGACGACGTGTGGCTCTTCTACGGCGCCCGGGAGGCCTGCGAGCTGGTCGACCACGACCTCTGGCAGCGCATGGCCGAGGAGCACGACGAGTTCCACTACGTGCCCGCCCTCTCCCACTGCCCCGCGGGCAGCGGCTGGCAGGGGTGCACCGGCTTCATCCACGAGCA
>CALATR010000139.1 GCA_937891875.1 uncultured Pseudomonadota bacterium
CCGGCCGCCCACCAGCGGGGCCGTGCCGAGCGGCACCTGCTCGGGCTCGACCGAGCGAGGCGCGGGCACGGTCCAGATCTCGAACGCGTCACCGCAGACCGGGTCCGGCACGTCGGTCTCGGCGAGAGCCTGGCTTGCAGGCAGCACAGCGAGGGCTGCCAGCAGCAGCGACCGGTTCGACATGTCTCCTCCGGGGCCGCAGCGCGACCACGTCCGTACCCACACCCAGAGTGGCTGGCCATGTTGCGCCTGTCAACGCCAGGAGCGTCGAGAACGTCAGAGACCCGGGATCAGGTCCTCCGCCGCCGGACCAGGGCGAGCGCACCGAGGACGACGAACAGCCAGCCCACAGCGGGGGAGCTGGTGGAGCAGGCGCACCCTCGGTCCTCGTCGAGGTCCGATTCCTCACACCCCCGGGGAGCGCCGAGCGGATGGCACACCTCGACCGGCTCGCCCACTGCACCGTCGATGCCGACCAGCCGGAGGTCGAGGCAGGCGTCGTCGCCCTCGTTGAGCGTGTGGTCGCGGAAGGTGCGGACTGCGAACAACGCAGGATCGACCGGCAGTCCGGGGGCGGTGGTGTCGACGCGCTCGCCGTCGAGCCACAGCTCGGCCACGTCGAGGGCGCGGTGACCGCCGGCGGTGGCCCGCACGGACAGGCTGCGATCGCACTGCAGGAAGGCCAACGAGTCGATGATGTCGGGCCTTGGAGGGGGATCCGTGCCGGACAAGGTCGTCGTGAGGCTCACGCTCCCCCTGGTCTGCCCGAAGTCGCTGGTCTCGACCTCCAGGATGACGTCGTAGGTGGTGTCGGGCACGAACAGGTCGGGGAAGTCCCACTGCTCGTCGCCCGCGGCCGTGGCCTGCAGGCGCTCGTCGAGGATCACGTCATTGCCGTCGAACACCTCGACCTGCAGGGTGTAGCTGCAGGACGGGTCGTGGGCGCCCCAGATGCCGCGGCGGTTGGTGCCCACGCGCAGGACGGCGTCGGCGGGAACGTCATCGCCGAACGGCAGGACCCAGGTCTCGAGCTGGTCGAGGCAGGAGGGCGGGGTGGCGTCGGTGTCGTCGGTCGCCCGGGCTGGGGCCGCCAGCAGCAGCAGGATCGGCGCGAGCGACGCCAGCAGAATGATCACCAGACCTCCTCTCAGCCGCCGGGTGCCTCCGCCGACTCGACGGGCGGCAGGTCGGGATCGAGGCCGCGCCACTTGCGCCACAGGCGCACGACCGGGGGGGCGATCAGCACGGCCAGGGCGAGGCGGACGGGCAGGAAGGGCTTGCTGACCACCCACGCGCCGCCGATGAGGCCCGCGGTGCCGCCGACCCCCTCGATCTGGAAGCCGAGCTTCACCAGCGTCACGAGCACGGCGATCCACACGACGTTGAGCAGGACCGCGGTCGCGACCACCGGCCAGCCGTAGCGGCGGACCGCTTCCTGGTAGCGGGCCTTGTGGCGGGCCCAGAACGCCTTGATGCGCTTCCACATGGCCCCGGCGTAACACGGGTGGAAGGAGGCCGGCGGATGCGGACCGGCCGGGAACATCGGTGACGTGGAGTGAAGGAACGGCAGGGCTCGGGGCATGGATGGGTAGCGGATGGCGTCGCGCCGTCGCACCTTGAGCTTGGAGGTCCGATGACGATCCTTCGCGCCACGTTGACCACGCTCCTGCTGTCGGCCGCCCTCGCCGGGTGCGCCTACCTGGAGGACCGCGCCGCCTGTAATGACGCGTGCGAGGAGCTCTTCTCGCCATCGGGCTGCGACGTGTCGACCGAGGACGCGGGGGTGGGCGAGGGCACCGCGACCTTTGCGTGCACCCAGACCTGCGCCGACGAGACGGTCGAGAAGCGCGAGGCCTTCCTGAGCTGCGTCGGCGACTCGACCTGCGACGAGATCCTCGACGGAACCTGCGACTTCGACGAGCTCACCGGTCGCTCGGCGCCCTAGCGATCACGCGGTCTGGCGCTCCGCACCGTAGGGACCCCGCGGTCTGGCGCCGTGGGGATCAGCTGACCGGCGGCAGTCCCTCGAGGAAGTGGCGGGCGGTGCGCTGCACAAGGTCATCGTCGTAGGTGGACAGGGCGGCGGCGCGCTGCACGATCTCCGGCGTGGGCCGGGCGCGGAGCAGGTTCAGGCACAGGGCGAGCTTGCGCGGATCGGGCGCCTTGCCGGACCACTGCTGCTGCAGTGCCGCGTCCATGATCTCGAGGAAGGGGGTCGGGGTCCAGTCGCCGCCCTCGAGGATCCGCCGCAGCCGAGGCAGGTGGTTCACCCAGCGATCGCCGAACAGCAGCTTGCGCAGCAGCTCGTCGTTGACCTCGGAGCGCTCGAAGTCGACGATGGTGTTGGCGCGGAGTTCCCGCTTCGGAGGCGGATCCTCCAGGAACGCGATGTCCGGGTAGTCCTCGTGCTGCTCGGGCGGGGTCGCGCGCTTGGCAGTCACCAGCGGCTTGACGTGCTCCCGGGCGAAGGCGTGCACGTCGGGGGACAGCTCGGCCAGGGCCATGATGAGCTTGAGCTCGCGGGTGGCCTCGAGGTGGGTGGGCCGATCCTCGGGCTCGTACTCGAGCAGGGCGACGATCAGGGCCTTCAGGCGGTTCCGGGCCGCCTCGGACAGGTGGGAGAGCTCGAGCTGGCCGAGCTTCTCCTGCAGTCGGGTCGCGTGGTGGCGCGGGTTGAGGGACAGCGACATCGGGCGGCCGCGCAGGAGCTCGAACAAGATGAGGCCGAGGGCGTAGACGTCCGCACTTGGGGCGTCCTCGGCGCCGTCGAGACGCTCGGGGGCCATGTAGGCGCGGGTGCCGAGCACCATGCTGACCGTGTGGGACTCCTTGCCGTCGAAGTCGCCGTGGGCGAGGCCGAAGTCGACCAGCTTGAGCGTGCCGTGGATGGACAGCAACATGTTGTTGGGCTTGAGGTCGCGGTGCACGAGGTGCATGGGGCGGGGGGGATCGCCCTGCTCGCGGACCCAGGCGTGGTCGAGGGCGTCTGCGGCGGTGGCGATGAGCTCGCAGCAGATCTCAACCGGGAAGCCGGTGCCGATGTGGTCGATGAGATCGCCCAGCGAGTAGGCCTCGAGCCACTCCATGACCATGACCGGCCGGCCGTAGCGCTCGTCGAGATCGTAGACCTTGACGATGTTGGGGTGGTCGAGCGCCGTCAACATGCGGGCTTCGTCGCGGGTGCGGCAGAGCACGCGCGGGTTGTCGAGGTGGTCCTGTCGCAGCACCTTCAGTGCGACGATCTTCCGCCCTCGACCGAGATCCCTGGCCTTGACGACGGTCCCGTAGGCCCCGGAGCCCTCGACCGCGAGCAACTTGTACGCCATCACCCTCGCCCTGCAGGCGTTTCGTCTAGCGTATCAGCAACGCGATCGCCTGCACCCAGTACACCACGAGCAGGGGCAGGTACAGCACCCGGAGCAGCTCCAGCGCGCGCACGTGGATGGAGGGCCGGTTGTTCATGTCGAGGATGGCGACCTTGGCGCCGAGTCCACCCGGCAGGCGGGTGTCGGCCCCGGCCTCCGCGCGATCCTCGGGGGTGACGCCGGCCTGGAGCAGGGCCTCCTGATCGCCGAGGCGGTGGACCTCGTCGCGGAGGATGCGCAGGGGGAGGAGCACGAAGCCCTGGAGCACCTCGGAGATGGGCACGAGCCCGGGCACGAGCGCGAGCAGGACCGCGACGTCGCGCCAGGGCGAGGCGGGCAGGGTCAGGGCGACCGCGATGAGGACGAGGGCGCCGATGCCGCCGCCGAGATCGCCGGCGCGCTCCTTGATGACCCGGGTGTTCAGGTCGGAGAGGCGCTCGTCGGGGCGGGGGAGCAGGGCGCGGATGCCGACTCGCACGGCACGCTTGGCGAGGATGAGGGACACGCCGCCGAGGAAGAGCAGGGTCGGCCAGGGCAGGGGAGCCAGGTCGGGCAGCAGCGGGGTGGCGAGCACCTCGGCGAGGGGGAAGAACGCCGCCAGCAGCACGAGCCGGGCGAACGCGCCGGACAGGTGGGCGGACAGCGCGGCGGCGGCCGAGGCGAGGGCACGCACGATCTGACCGCCGCGCAGGCGCTCGTCCTGGCGGAGCAGGCGCAGGGCGGTGGCGCTGGCCCAGGCCTCGTCCATCGCGACCAGCACGTCGGCGAGCAGGGCGACGAGGAGGAAGCCCAGGGTGAGCTGCATGGGCAGCGGTCCGCCGAGCAGGAAGGCGGCGACGAGACCCGCGCTGACGAGGCGCCCGGCACCCTGGGACACGGCGCGTCCGCCGAGGAAGAGCGCCCGCCACAGCGGGGACTGCAGGTGCAGCGCGTGGCCGAGCTCGTGCGCGCCCATGGCCCAGTGGGCGGGGTCGCGGCGGCGGTAGGTGGTCGGCTGGAGCGCGAGGTAGCCCGCGTGCGGAATGTAGCCTTCCATGCCGGACAAGAGCGGATCGGTCGGGCCGACGGTGACCTGGGTGAGGCCCTGGTGGCGCAGGGTCTCCTCGACCCACTCGCCGGTCGTCAGCGGCAGCTCCTGGGGGTTGCGGCCGACGAGCAGCATGTGGGCGAACGAGAACAGCGTGGAGACGCCCGCGGTCAGCAGGAAGGGAAGCGCCGCCAGCAGCAGCGCGGGCCATCTTGTCGCCAGGCCTTCGGTGATCGCCAGCAGCACGCGGGTCCTCCGGGACTCTCCGAGCATGACCGGGATGGGAGGGTGCAGTTCCCGGAGAAGACGTTCATCGACACAACCTTGTCCTGCTGCAGCAGAACCGCCACCCTAGCGGTCGATGCCGATCCCGATGTGGTTCGCGGCGTCCACGTTGTCGCCGACCGGATCGTGGTGCCACACGGCACCGTTCGCCGGTCCTTCGACCTCGGTCTCGTAGGTGTCGTTGCCCCCGCCGGTGTCGATGAAGGCGCCGAGGAGTCGCAGGCCGGTCGCGTTGCCCGCACCGCCGCGCACCACGCCGAAGTAGGGGTTGTTCCGTACACCTCCGGCGTTGTAGTGGTCGTCGCCACCCTCGTTGACGAACACGGTGTGGGCGTTGAGGTAGCCCCGGCCGTAGTGCAGCTGGCCGCCGTAGGTGTCGTCGCCGCCCTGGTCGATCATCCAGCCGACGCCGAGGTCGTAGCCGAAGCCGGCGGACGCGCGGGTGGTGTAGAGGTCGTCGTTGCCGTCCGCCTCCCAGAACAGCCCGACCCCCATGTGCGCCGAGGCCCCCGGGCCCCACCAGAACGTGCGGTAGGTGTCGTCCCCGCCGCCGTCGTAGAAGAGCCCCATGCCGTAGACGAAGCCCTGGCCCAGGGCGAAGCAGTCGGCGCGGTGGATGTCGTCGCCGCTGCCGAGGTCGATGAGGGCGCCCAGGCCGCCGCCCCACACCTCCTGGGTGCCGGTCAGCGGGTTGACCC
>CALATR010000140.1 GCA_937891875.1 uncultured Pseudomonadota bacterium
CCCCGCACGGTGGTCGCCCTGGAGATCCCCGGTCGCACCCCGGAGGAGAACCCGGCGCCGCTGCTGGTCCACGGTCGCTACGGGCTCGGCCGCTCGCTCGCCTACACCTCGGACGCGAAGATGCGCTGGGCGAAGGGCTGGATCGGCAAGGGCACCTACACCCAGTTCTGGACCCAGACCGGGCGCTGGCTGGTGAGCGACGTCGAGGGCGCGGACCTGGAGGCCGAGGCCGAGATCCGCGACGGCGAGCTGGTCGTCACAGTCGACGCCTACGACGAGGACGGTGCCTTCCGCAACTTCCTCGAGGGCGAGGCGCGGGTGGTCGCGCCGGACCTCACCGTCACCCCCGCAGACCTGCGCCAGGTCGGCCCCGGCCGCTACCAGGCCCGGGTGCCGGTCGATCAGGACGGCGCGTGGCTGGTCGGCATCGCCCTGTCCGCGGAAGGCGTGATGGTCGGCAAGACCGTCGCCGAGGCCGTGCAGCCCTGGTCCCCGGAGTACCGCGGCGGCGGCGGTGGCACCGCGCTCATGGCCGAGCTCGGCCGCCTGGGTGGAGCCGGCGAGATCACCGATCCTTCCCAGGTCTTCGCCCGACCGGACACCCCGCGTGAGGTGCCCTGGCCCCTGTGGCCGCACCTGCTGTGGCTCGGCGCCGCGCTCCTGCTGCTCGACGTGGCCGTGCGCCGGCTCGAGCTCGGCCGCGAGGGTCCCGCCCCCGAGGGCCGCCTCGTGCCGGTCGGCGGCGAGATCCCTGTGCGCCGCACCCGCCCCCGCGCACAGAAGCGCAAGCCGGCTCCGAAGAAGAAGGCGCGCGGAACCGACACCCAGCAGCCCGCGTCCAAGCCCGCCGCAGCCGCGGACGACGTACCCGAGGTCCCCGACCTGCCCGAGGCACCCAGCGTCCCGGTGAGGCCCGCCAACAAGCCCAAGGAAGGCTCGTACGCGGGTAGGCTCCTGGCTGCGCGTCAGCGCGCGGGCACTCGCGAAGAAGAGGACGAGGGGGACCCATGACACCGTGCAAGGCTG
Source organism: uncultured Pseudomonadota bacterium (assembly GCA_937891875.1). GTDB lineage: Bacteria > Myxococcota_A > UBA796 > UBA796 > REDI01. The sequence goes on from CALATR010000140.1 coordinate 1,027, forward strand.
GAGGCGCGCGATGAGCGGAGGACCCGTGTCGACCGCCGTGCTGTGGCGCGAGGGCGCCCGCACGTCCCGTCGCTGGCAGACCTACGCCCTGCGCGCCGGCTTCTCCGCCGCCCTGCTCGGCCTGCTCCTCTTCGGCATCTGGGCCAGCATCGCCCTGCAGACCCAGGACTGGTTCGACGAGTCCCAGTCCGCGTACATGGGCCGCGCCCTGTTCATCGGCTTCACCGTCATCCAGATGGTCATCTCGATGTTCATGGCGCCCATGATGACCAGCCGCGCCATCGTCGAGGAACGCCTCGAGGGCACCCTGGACCTGCTGGTGCTCACCCCCCTGCGCGCCGGCGCCTTGTTGGCCTCCAAGGTCGGTTCTCGCCTGCTGGTCCTCCTGACCGTCGTGCTCGGCTCGATGCCGCTGCTGGCGCTCGTCACCACCCTGGGCGGCGTCTCGGTCACCGAAGTCGTGCTGGTGACCATCGGCAATGCCGTGACGCTCGTCGTCATGGGCACCCTGGGCGCGTACTTCGGCCTGTTCAGCAAGTCGCCGATCATCGCCACGCTCGCCTCCGCCGGCTGGGCCCTGCTCGCCTTCCTGGGTCTGCCCGGCGTCTACGCGCTCATGACCGGCGCCTACTCCACCTCGGCCCACGTCTCGCCCTTCTTCGCGTCGGCGGGCGACGCCTGGGGCGCGGTCCTGCTGCTCACCTACGTGCCGACCATCCTGCTGACCTGGACGCTGGGCACGCGCCTGTTCAAGCTCAAGATGGCGAACGCGGAGCTCCGCCGGTACTTCTCGGACAAGGTCTGGGGCACGCGCGCGGTCATGATCGGCGGCGGCATCTTCCTGGCGATGACCCTCATCATCCTGCCGCTCGGCATCTTCCTGGCCTGGAGCCACACCTACGCCGAGACCCAAGGCGGCGGCGCGTCCACCATGGTGTGGGCGCTCGGCGGGCTCGGTCGCGGGCTGATCCTGCTGTGGACCCACGGGCTGATCCTGCTGGGCACCTGGTTCTACCTGCGCCTGGGCATGGATCTCGTCGACGCCTTCGAGGGCATGCTCGACCAGATGGGTCGGGACCGGGCGCGGCGCCGCAAGAGCCGCGGCCACCGGATCTGGAAGAACCCGGTCGCCTGGCGCGAGGCCCGGGTGAGCGCGTGGGGACGGGGTGGCCTGCCCCTGCTGATCGGCTGGGGGCTCGTGCTCTTCGCCATCGCCCAGACCGGGATGTGGCTGCTTCCAGGCGGACTGTTGACCGTCGGCACCGCCAATGCCGCCGCGGCCATCCTGCTGACCGTGTGGCTCGCCGCAGGCAGCATCGAGCAGGAGCGACGCGGCAGCACCCTGTCGATGGTGCTCGTCAGCCGCATGTCCTCCTGGCGCATCGTCTTCGGCAAGCTCCTGGCCCTGTCCGCACCCACGCTGCCGGTCGTGATGATCTCCATCCCGCTGCTGCTCATCGGCTTCCCCCAGGTCGACATCTGGGGCGCGTGGGACCGCTCGGACGGGGGCTCGGTCATGGCCGGCTCCGTCGTGCGCGGCGCGCTCACCGGGGTGTGGCTGATCGCCTTCTGGCTCGCCGCCGCCCTGACCAGCATGTGGGTCGCCCTGCGGGTGCGCAACCCCAGCAGCTCCTACGGCGCCAGCGTCGGTGTGGTCGCCTCCTTCGTGCTGATCCCCACCTTCTTGACCTGGGTCCTGCGCGACTGGTGGTGGGCCGCCCTGCCGGTGCGCCTGATCATGCCGGTCACCGCACCCAGCGCCGGCCCCTTCGAGATCATCCTGTCGACCGCCGCCCTGGTGGTGGTGTCGGTGGTGGTCTTCATCGTCCTGTCCATGCGGATCCGCTCCTGGGGGGCTCGCTGATGTCCAAGCTGCTCCCTGCACTTCGGATGCTCTTCGTCGCGCTCGTCACCCTGGGTCTGCTGGCCTCGCCCGCCATGGCCCAGGACGAGACCGACACCGACGGCGGCGAGGGCCTGCTCGAGACGGTCACCGATCTGGCCGATCCACTGGTCCGCATCAAGGCCACGCCCATCGCCGACGGCCTCGTCCGCAACGGCGAGTGGGCCACCATGCACGTCCGCCTGGACAACCTCGGCGAGCCCCTGGTCGGCGAGCTGGTCATCACGAGCCGCTCCGCCCTCGGCGAGTCCCATCGCTACAGCCGCCAGGTCGAGCTGCCCGCGGGGGCCCGCAAGGAGATCCGCTTCCTCTACAAGCCCGGCGTCGGCGGACCGACCCGCCGGATCGACTTCCTGGCGGGTCGGCGCACGGTCGGGGCCGAGGTGCCCATCCGGCTGGTGGACGCAAACGACGTCGCGCTCGCGGTGATCGGCGAGGACGCGGGCGGCCTCAACGTGGTGCGCGACACCTGGTCGGGCCGGGTGCCCGCCCGCGCCGCCATGGCGAGCGACAACAGCTTCGGAGGATCGAACCGTGCCGTCGACGTCGGCCTCATCGCCGTGGCCCACGTGCCGGATCGGGCGAACGGGCTCGACATCTTCAACGCCGTGGTCTGGCTGGATGCCGATCCGTCCAAGCTCTCTCCCGAGCAGGCCGCCGCGCTGCGCGCCTACGTAGCCGGCGGCGGACACCTCCTGCTCACCGTCACCGACCGCTGGCGCCAGCTGGGCCAGGGTCAGCTCGCCGACATGCTGCCGGTCGAGCTCAGCGGTGTGCGCGACGGCAACGGCGCCGCCGCCCTGATCGGCCCGGGCACCACGCTGGCTCCCCAGGCCACGGCCCTGCCCCGCAAGGTCGAGGGTCGCTTCGTCGAGGTGCTGCTCGCCGACGGACCCGACGCCATCTGGACGGTCGGCACCTACGGGCTGGGCACCGTGCACGTCCTCACCGCCGACCCGCGGACCGAGCCGCTCAAGTCGGGCATTCCCCGCGAGCTCTTGTGGCGCCAGCTGCTCTGGCTCCCCCGCCCGACCGACGACGTCGCCTTCTTCTTCCAGCCGGGCTCCGGAAACGTCGTCAACCAGATCTACGACCGCGACAACGTGCCTCGGGTCAGGGACATCGACGAGCGCGCCGCCCGGATCCACCCCCGCCTGCTCGCCGCGATGGACCTCACCGAGCCGGTCATGACCGGCGGCACCTTCTCCAACCACGCCTTCGACAGCAACGACGTGTACGGCGGCACCAGCGACAACTGGTGGGCCGTCGCGGTCGAGTTCCTCAAGGACATCCCCGGCGTGGCGCCGATCCCGATGGAGTACCTGCTGGCCTTCGCCGCGGTGTACCTCCTGGTCATCGGACCCATCGACTACTTCGTGCTCAAGCTGCTGCGCCGCCAGACCCTGACCTGGATCACCTTCCCGGTGAGCATCGTCGTCTTCAGCGCCCTGGCGCTGGTCGGCACCAGCTACGTCAAGGGCAGCCAGGCCGTCGTCACCCGCTACGAGATCGTCGACGTGCTGCCCGGCACGGACCTGTGGCGAGGTGTGAGCTGGTACGGGGTGTGGTCGACCCGGAGCACGCCCCTGTCGATGACGTCCGGCGAGGGCGACGGCGTGGCCGAGATCCGTGAGGGCGCCGGCTACAAGACCAACGTCGAGACCGTGCACGGCACTGCCGGCAGCGCGCTCACCTGGGACGCCCAGACCTGGACCCTGGCGTACGCGCGCACCACCTGGACGGCACCCGGCAAGGGCACCTTCAGCGCGGCCCGCCTGGGCGACGGCTCGGTCGAGATCAAGAACGACACCAACTACGGCCTCACCGACGTGGTCGTCGACTTCCCGAACTCCCGCGCGACCCTGCCCTCCCTCGGCCCCGGCGAGACCCGGACGGTGAGTCCGACCGGCATGCAGCGGCCCTACCCGCTCGACTACCCGCCGGAGGAGCTGGAGCTGGAGCAGAAGCGCCCGTGGGCCGTGAGCAACGCGGCCGCCTACCCCGAGGTGCGCCGCGGGCACCTGGACCCGGCCGAGTGGGACCTGGTCATCACCGGCGCCACCACCGGCCCCATCGAGGACTCGGTCCTCGACGGCCTGACCCCCAATCCGCGCACGCTCACCGTGGTGCGCGCCCCCCTCCTCTACCGACAGGGCGGCTCATGATCGAGACTTCGGACCTGACCAAGCGCTACGGCGCCAACCAGGCACTCAAGGGCATCGACCTGCACGTGGAGGAGGGCGACCTCTTCGGGTTCATCGGCCCCAACGGCGCAGGCAAGACCACCACCATCCGCATCCTGACGACCCTGCTCGAGCCGAGCAGCGGCGAGGCGACGGTGGCCGGCTACTCGGTCTGGACCCACAAGGACGAGATCCGCGGGATCCTGGGGTACATGCCCGATGACTTCGGTGTGTACCGGGACATGACCGTGTCCGAGTACCTGCACTTCTTCGCCGCCGCCTATGGCATCCCCTCCCGGGAGCGCCGCACGCTGGTCGGCGGGCTGCTGGAGCTGACCGACCTGACCTACAAGGAGCACGCCCTGGTCGACACCCTGTCCCGGGGCATGCAGCAGCGGCTGGGCCTGGCGCGCACCCTGGTGCACGACCCCAAGGTGCTGGTCCTGGACGAGCCGGCGAGCGGCCTCGATCCCCGCGCCCGCATCGAGATCCGCGAGATCCTCAAGGAGCTCCGGTCGATGGGCAAGACCATCCTGCTGTCCAGCCACATCCTCTCGGAGCTGGCCGAGGTCTGCAATCGCATCGCCATCCTGGAGCGCGGCGAGCTGGTCGCCCAGGGCCAGCTGGCCGACATCATGGCCCAGGCCGCGGACGCGACCCAGGTCGAGCTGCGCACCACCGACGACAAGCGGGCCTGCGTCGTGCTCCGCGAGCTCCCCCAGGTGGACGACGCCGTCTATGACGAGATCTCCCGCTCGGTGAAGGTCAACCTGGGCTCCGAGATGGACCTCGCCGACATCGCCGGGCACCTGCACGCCCGGGACCTGCACCTCCGCTACATGGCCCAGCGCCAGCCCAGCCTGGAGGAGGTCTTCATGAAGCTCACGAAGGGCCTGGTGCAGTAGGTGGCGAAGCGGCGCCGCCGCGGCTCCGGTCTCGTCATCCACCGGGAGCTCGCCCGGACCGCCCGCCGCTGGCAGCGGATCCCCCTGCGGATGGCCGCTCCGGCAGTGGTGCTGGGGATCTTCGTGATCGCGCTGTCGTCGACGTCACGGGACTTCTCCGAGGGCGACCAGCTCGCGCGCTTCGGCAAGGACCTGTTCGTCGGCCTGTTCGTGCTGTACGCCTTCGCCTGCATGGCCCTGCCGGCGGTGCAGATCTCCCAGGCGGTCCAGGCCGAGCGCGACGGCGGCACCCTGGACCTGCTCGCGATCACAGGCATTCGTCCTCGACAAGTGCTGTTCGGCGTCCTGTCGTTCCGCACCGTCCGGGTGCTGCTCTCCCTGGCCGCAGCAGCTCCACTCATCGCGCTCGTGCCGACGCTCGGCGGGGTGGGCACCGACCAGGCGCTGATCGCCGCGCTCGTGCTGGGGGGCATCCTCGCCGCGACCGTGGCCGTGGCCAGCCTGCTCGCCATCTCCGCGGACTCCCCCGCGGTGGCGGTCGTCGGCACTGCCGCGTGGTGGATCCTGTGCGGCCTGCTCGCGCCGATCCGGCTGACGCTGGTGACCGACAGCGTCTACGGCACCGAGCGCTTCTACGGCTTTCCCTTCCCCTACGCGATCGAGCCTCGGATGACCGAGACGGATCTCGTCCTCTCGCTCGTGCCCTGGGTGGTGACCGCGCTGGTCGCCATTCCCGTCACGTCGTGGCGCTTCTCCCGGGGGATCGCGACCGGCTGGGATCGCCTGGGCACCTCCTGGCCCGGCTGGCGCTACCTGTGGGTCCCGCTGCTGGTCGCCGTCGCTGCCGGGTGGGGCTGGCTCGAGGCCATCGGAGGATGGGACCGCTACGACCATGGCTACCGCGGCGTCGACGCCACCACCCAGGTCGTCGCCATGGCCGTGCACGTCCTCGTCCTGAGCGGCGCCTCCATCCTGCTCCTGCAGACCTTCGCCTGGCTCGCGCCCCGGCTGTCCCTGTCCCGCCGCCGCTTCCGGATCCCCCTGTTCGGCGACCCCATCCTGTGGCGCGAGGTCGTCACCAGCGGACAGGGCGGCCTGACCCGGGCGATCACCATCGCCACCGCGACCTGGGCGCTCATCGCGGTGCTCATGGCGGTAGCCGACGCCAACAAGGACCTCTTCCTCGCCTGGTCCATCCTGGCCGCGCTGGGGGTGTACGGCGTCTCCGTCCTGCTCGCGGTCTCCTCCATCGTCGAGGAGCGCCGCCGCCGGACCCTGGCCCTCGTCCTCGCCACCACGCTCCCACCGTGGCGGGTCGTGTTCGGCAAGGCGCTGGGCGCGGCCATCCGGTTCGTGCCCCTGGCCACCATGGGAGTCGGCCTGTCGCTGTTGTCCTACCGGACGCTGCTCGGCCCCGCCGACCTGCTCGAGCCGTACGCGGTTCAGCCCTACGAGTGGTCCGCGCTGCACTACGTGAGCGACCTGCCCGGCTCCAGCTCATGGATCCTGCAGTCCGTGCCCTTCGCGCGGCCGCTCGCGCTCATCGCGTGGGGCGGCTCACTCTGGGCGTTCCTCCTCACGCTTGGCGTGTTCCTGGCGCTGTCCATCCGCAACCGCGCCGCCGCCATGGCCGTGCCGCTGACGGCCTCGTTCTTCGTGCTGCTCACCCTCGTGGTGGCCGCCGTCGCCCTGCGCGCCGCGTCCCAGCGGATGGGCGTCTCCGCCCTGTGGTCCGAGCTGCTGTACCCGATCATCCCGCTCTCAGACGCCTCGCCCTACACGCCTGGGATCCCGGGGAGCCTGCTCTTGGCGATCGCGTTTTGGATCAGCGGCGCGGCGGTCCTCCTGTGGCTGGCCACGAGGAGGCTCCGCCGCGCGGGTGCGAAGCTGCAGTAGGGGTCGGGATCAGAAGTAGTAGCGCACGCCCAGGGCACCCTCGAAGATGGGGGCGGTCTCGGGCACGACCAGCACACCGGGGGCGATCTCGAGGAAGGGCTCGATGGGCGTGTTGCCCGGGTGGACCGCGAAGCCGACCGGGACGCGGGCGCCGGCGGCGAAGGCCTCGTCATCGAGGCGCACGCCAGCGAGGCCGCCCAGACCGACGTAGAAGGGGACGGACCAGCCGTCGGCGCGGGCGATCGCGAGGGTGCGCAGGTAGTCGACCGAGACGCGGGCCCGGTCGGCGATGACGCTCCAGGACGCGTGGATCTGCACGGCGTTGTACTCGTCGGGGCGCACGGCGAACGTCAGGCCGGTGGGCTCGCCGATGACGATACCGACACCAAAGCCCTGGGGCGGGCCCTGGACATCCAGGGTGATGTCGCCGTCCGCCCGGGGTGCGTCCAACGCGATCGGGTCGGCCGAGGTCTCGGGCAGGGGCAGGGGATCGGTCGAGCCCGCGAGGGCGGGCGACGCAGCGAGGGTCAGGATCAGCGGAATCATGGGTTCTCCAGGGTGAAAGTCGGGATGCACCGGGCGCCCGGCACGCGGCCAGGCACCCGGCGGTCAGCCGGGGGCGCGCGGCATCACTTGCCGTCGAAGGCGTCCTCGACGGCATCGCCGGCCTTCTCGGCCTCCTTCTCGACCTTGTCGCTGGCATCGTCCACGGAGTCGTTCACCGTGTCCTTGGCCTTCTCGCCGACCGACTCGACCAGCTCGCCGGCCTCCTCGGAGATCTCACCGACGTCATCGCCGTCCTTCACGGACTGGATGAGCTCCTTGCCCTCCTCCTTCGGGCTGTTGTCGAAGTCACAGCCGGCGAGGGCGAACAGGGGAACGATGGCAATCAGGGTGGTGGTCAGGGTCTTCATGGGGACTCCAGGGGTTGGGTGGTTGAGGGGGTTCGTGGATGTTGCGTACTACCGACTGGCATGCATCGAATCATCGCCCGTCGCGAGCATCGCGGCGCTCGCCGTCGAGGCCTCCCAGATCAGCTCCTGATGCATGGGCATGTCCTCGAGGCCGGGCTGCAGCGCGATCTCGACGCGGCGGTTCAGGGAGCGGCCGAGCTCGGTGCTGTTGGCAGCGATGGGCTCGGTCGCGGCGTAGGTGGACGCGGACAAGCGATCGGGGTCGACACCATCGTCGATGAGCTCGTCCAGGACAGTGAGGGCGCGGGCGGCACCGAGGCGCCAGTTGTCCTCGAAGGGGCCCGACGCGATGGGCTGGGCGTCCGTGTGACCCTGCACCTCGAAGGTGTAGCTCGGGTGGCGGCGGATGAGATCGGCCGCGGTCTGCACAGCCTCGACGCCGGCATCGGAGAGCGTCGCCTCGTTCTCGTCGAAGGTCATCGCCTCCGAGAACGCGAGCGAGGTGTGGTCCGGGTAGATCAGCAGGGTGACGTCGCCTGACTCCATCAGCGGACCGAAGTCGTTCAACAGGTCACGATAGTAGGCGGCGAGCGCCTCGTTCCGCGCCTCGAGGGCGATCAGCCGGTCCTCCATCGCCGCCCGATCCAGAGCCAGGGCCGCGCGCTTGGCGACCAGGTCCTGGTGGCGCTCGTAGAGGGTCTCGTAGTCGCTGGCGAGCGCGTCGTACTTGCGTTTGCTCACGCAGCCGACGGACAGGACGAGCGACAGGCCGAGAAGGATGAAGCGGGACATGGGACCTCCGTGGTTCGTACAAGCCATCTGTATGCAATACGCTTCATTCATGCAAACTGAAAAGAATTTCGATTCGCTATGACCTAGTTTAGAGCTCTGTTATTGAGCATCTTTCGATCAACTTGCCGACCTGATTGCTTGCATGCATTCGCCAACAAGCATACCACCACTGTGACCCATGAAGAGGTCGCCCTGGTGAAGACGCCAGGGACGATGAACCACAGTTTTGGAGACCCCATGCTTCGCCCGACCTTGACGATGCTAGCCACGACGGCCCTCCTCGCCGCGTGCAACCCTGACGATGGCACCAACCCGCAGCCGTCCGACTCGGACGCGGACATCGAGGGTCGGGTGTCGGACTCCGACAGCACGGCGCGCGTGGGCGGATCCGGATCGATCGAGGCTGCCTCGACGGTGCAGGCGGTCGTCGTCCGCGACGGTGAGGCGGTCGTCATCGGTGAGGCGGACGTCGACGCCAACGCCGAGTACGCTATCGAGCTCGACGAGAGCGCCGAGGGCGAGACGGTGATGCTCCGCGCCATGGACGACGCGGACGCGACCGTCGCCTCCACGCTGATCACCCGCATGGACGAGTCGGACGACGGCGATGTCTACATCGCGGCTCCCATGTCCACCGAGACGTCGGTCGAGGCCGAGGTCTGGCTGTCCTCCCAGCTCCGCTACGGTGACGACGGTGCCGACGCTGCGGAGGTCCGCGTCCGCGTGGACGTCGACGCGTCGGTGGCCGTGCGCGACAGCAGCGACATGGACAGCGACATCGACGCCCTCGCCGACGCCATGGTCGCGTCCGCCGCGGCCGAGGCCAAGGTCTGGGCTGACGCTGGCGCCACCCTGGACGACCGCACCCGCGCCGACGCCACCGCGCAGGCCATGGCCCAGTACGACCTGGCGCTCGCCGAAGGCGGCGAGCTGACCGACAGCTGGGCGGACGTTCGCGCCGCCCGGACCCAGGCCGCCATCGACGCTGGCCTGACCGCCCGCGAGCGTGCCGACGCGTCCAGCGCCTCCAACCTGCTGGTCCGCGCCGTGCTCGACGCCCGCGCTACCGCCGACGTGTCCGACCGCATGACGGTCGCGTCCGGCATGCTCGAGGCCCACGCCACTTCCGACGCCCTGGTCGAGCTCTACGCCAGCTCGCAGGCCTCCTCCGAGGCGCGCACCATGGCCGATGACGCCGCCGCCCAGCTCCGCGCAGACGCCGACGCCGCCTCCGACCTGGATGCCATGGCTGGCGCCTGGGCCGACTACGAGGCCAGCCTGGTCGGTGACGGGAGCTTCGAGGGCTCGCTGATGGACAGCACCTTCGACCTGTCCGCGGTCGGTGAGGTCGCCCTCGCCGAGGCCGTCGACGGATCCGCCGAGGCCCTCGCCGCGCTCGAGGCCAACATCGCCACGGCGCTGTCTCTCGAGACCGACGACACCCTGGACGTGGACACCCTCTCGAACATCGTCGTGAGTGACTGGGCCGACAGCCGGTCCAGCGTCACGACCTCGCTCGAGCTCCTCTTCTCGGACAACGCCGACGCCGCCTTCGCCGCCGAGCTCGTGCTCGACGCCAACGGTCGCTTCGCCGTCGTGCCGGACTGATCCCCCCCGCCCGCTCCTGGCCCACGTCGGGCCAGGGGCACCCACACCCAACCCCTGGAGCCCGCATGCTCACCCTGACCCTGCTCTTCTTCGGCCTCGCGCTACTCGCCGCCGTCCTCGGATTCTCCGGCCTCGCCGGTACCTTTTCCTGGGTCGCGCAGATCTTCCTGGTCGTGTTCCTGATCCTCGCGATCATCAGCTTCTTCAGCCGCGCCACCCGAGGCGAGTCGGTCGTTTGATCCCCCAGCATCGGGCTCCGAGCCCTCCCGGCGCATGAGCCGGGACCCTGCGCCGCGCCGCGCCGGGCCGGGTCGTGGATGTCAGCCGAGCGCCCACAGACGGGCGGCGGCATACATCTCGACCCAGCCGAGGCGCGGCGCCGCTGCGAGGTAGACCGGCTCCCAGCGGGGCCGAAACTTGGCCTTGAAGGCGTGAAGTCCGCGGAAGCCAAACAGGCGCTCGGCGAGGCTGGAGCGCCAGGCCCAGCGGAACGCCGCACCCATGAGCCCCGACGGACCGTCCTCGACGCCGTCGTCTCCCCGCCCGGCGAGCGGACAAGGGCCCAGGTTGACCGAGCGCGCGCCCTCTTCGCGCAGGATCTCGAACGCCTGCACCAGCAGCCGCTCCATCGAGCCCGGGATCGCGTCGGGCGCCCGGCACAGCACGTCGACCGCCCACGTCCCATCGGGCCCGGGCAGCACGGTGCAGAAGGCCTGCAAGCGACCGGCGGCCTGGGCCACGAAGTAGCGCCGGTCGAGGGGCTGCTCCAGGCTCGGGGTGCCGGTCAGCCAGCGCAGGCTCCACCGGGGGTGCTTGGCCGCGACCCACGCGTCCCAGACGCGCTCCATCGCCTCGTCCCACGGCCCGGGGCGGGTCTCCTCGACCTCGACCCCGCGCTTCTCCGCCCGGTTGCGCATCTGACGCAGGTGCGCCCACCGCTTGCCGGCCAGGGTGAAGTCGTGCAGATCCACCCACGCCTCGACCCCCACCTGGGTGGCGGCGAAGCCGACCTGGCGCACGTCGTCGAGGGCAGCCGGACGGACCGGGAACAGCACCTGCCGCCGCACGCCCAGCTGCCGGGTCGCGGCGACCACCCCGCGGAGCACCTGCTGACGACACGCCTCGGGTGCCTGGGGGCCCCCGACCACGAGTGCTGTGCCACCCCGCAGGGTGAACGCCGCGAATCCGTCCGCGTCATGATGGTGGGCGAGCCCGGGCTGCAGCGCCAGGTAGGCCTCCGGCGTGTAGACCGGCACCGCCGCAGCCGCGTCGATCGGCGCCTCCGGTGGCGGAGCCTGCACATGCCCGTCGAGCACGTCGAGCACCTGTCCGGGCCAGCGCAGCATCATGCGCAGGGCCGCCAGCGCGACCGGCTCCTCACCCACGGCCGCAGTGGCGGCGGCATGGGCTGCAAGCTCGGTGACGCGAGCGTTCACGGGTGGCTCCGGGACTGGGGTCGCTCTACCGGACGGGTCGCGCGCGGGCCAGGGACCGCAGCGTTCCTCACCATCCGCAGACCGGATCGGATCGTACCCCTCACCTGCGAACCCCCGCACCGGACGTCAACAGGCCCGTGACCGATCGCGACCAGCCCGCTGGCGTCAGTACACCCGCTCCGATGCCGGCACCCACCACCTCTCGGCGTGCAGGAGCTTGTTGAACGTGTCGTGCTGGACGTCCTTGAAGCGGTCGTGGATGACCATGTTGTCGTCGACCCACACCAGGAAGGTCACCGGCTGGTCGGCGTAGATGACCTCCTGCAGCTCCCGGATGGCGGCCTTGGCCTGGTCCATGTCCTGGGAGGTCCGGGCGGTGGCCAGCAGCTCGTCCACCCGGGGGTTGCTGTAGGCGAACCAGTTGTAGGGCTCGCCGGTGCCCCAGATGATGGTCGGATCCACCTTGGGGTTGTTGCCGAAGGCCCACAGCATGGTGTCGTAGCGCTTCTCCCGCGCCCGGGACGCGAACATGCCCCCGTCGACCGACTCGAGATCGACCTCGGCGCCCAGCTTGGACCACTGGGACTGCAGCAGCACCAGCAGGTCGCGCTCGGCGGCGCCGCCCTTGGGGTACATGATCGTGAAGCGGAGCTTCTTGCCGTCCTTCACGCGGATGCCGCCCTTGTCCTCCCAGCCCGCCTCGTCGAGCAGGGCCTTCGCCTTGTCGAGATCATAGGGGAGAGGCTCGATCTCGTCGGCGTGCCACCCGGAGAGCGTCGGGGCGATGGTGCTGACGCAGGGCTGGGCCATCACCTTGCCGTCGCGGGTGTAGACCTTGTCGATGAGGGTCTGCACGTCGGTGGCGTAGGTGAGCGCCGTGCGCAGCTTGGGGTCCCGCCAGGTCGGCACCTTCTGGTTGAAGCCGATGTAGAGCATGCCCGCGGCCTTCAGCGGCACGATCCGCATGTGCTCGGCATCGCGGTAGTCGGCGACGTTGGCGGGCTCGACCGCCGGATCCATGTCGATCTCGCCCTTGAGGTGGGCCATGCGCCGGGTCGACGGCTCGGGGATGATGCGCAGCACGATGCGATCGAGGTGCGGGCGCCAGTCCTTGGGGGCCTTGGGGTTGGGCTCCAGGATGATCCGCTCGTCGGTCTTCCAGCTGGCGACGCGGAACGGACCACTGGACACCGGGTTGCGGCCGTAGGGGTGGGCGCGCAGGCCCGAGCGCTCGGCGCCGCCCAGCACGTGCTTGGGCACGATGCCGCGGATGGTCATGCCCTGCTGCAGGACCGGGTTGCGCGGCTCCTTGAAGTGGAAGGTGACCTTGCGGGCTCCATCCTGCTCGACCCGGTCGATGCCGGCCGCGTCGGACTGCCAGTTGGACGCCACGTCGGGATCGGCGATGAGGTCGTAGGTGAAGACCACGTCGGCCGAGGTGACCGGCGCGCCGTCCTCCCAGGAGAGGTCGCCGCGCAGGGTGTAGGTCAGCGCCATGCCGTCGTCCGACCACTCCCAGCTCTCCGCCAGGGCGGGCTCGTAGGACAGGCCGTCCTCGCCCACCTTGCGCCGGACCAGCCCCGGGTTGACCAGGTCCACGACCCACCCGCCGATCGCGTAGGGCGCGACGATGGGGTTCACGTTCGCCGGGTCCATGGGCAGGCCGACCATGAGCGTGCCGCCGTCCTGGGGACCGTCGGTGGACGCGCTCGGCGGAGCCTGCCCGGGGGCGGACTCGGGCGCTGTGTTGCGGGTCACCATCCAGGCGGTCAGCGCGCCCAGCAGCAGGGCGAGCACGCCCAGGCCCACGAACATGATCAGGCGGGTATTACCTCGATCCAAGGGACCTCCGATGTCGGTGGAGCCTCACTGGCCCGCGGGCGCTCCGGTCTGCACCCGCTGGAAGCCACGGACGCTGGCCAGCTCACGAACCTCGGCTTTGTAGTTGCCGAATCGTGTGCGGGCGTACCAGGCGGTGTCGTCCTCGAGCTCCACCCGGACCGGGTCCCCGCCGTCGTTCAGCGTGACGACCGCGGTGCGCTTGAGCGGATCGGTCGCCTTCTCGATGCGGATCTCGGTGATGCGCTCGAACGGGATGGTGACCTGGCCGGCGCCGTAGCGACCGTAGAGGAAGACCTCGCCGTTGAAGGTGACCAGGGACGTGCCCTGCACCTCGGTGCCGCCGATGTCACGGAAGGTGGCCGAGAACGAGCTTGCGGGCTTGGGGATCCGCGAGGGCGCGTCCGCCCCCATGACCCCGGTCGCGAGCCCCGGGGAGCTGACGACCAGAGCGAGCCCGGCGGCCGAGACGAGCCCGACCAGCACGAAGCCGATGCCGATCCAGCGATTCCGCAACCTGCCCTCCTCGCTACCGACGCGACGTAGTCCAGCAGGGAGCGCACCGCCAGCGGCGCGGTTACGCCGCCCCCTTCGCTGGAGGCGGGTTGGGCAAGGCCACGATCATCGACGGCTCGGACGCCTGGGACGCGGACGACCGGCGTCCCGTGGTGACCATCGGCAATTTCGACGGGGTGCACCGGGGACACCGCGCGCTCCTGGACCGCACCCTGGCCCTCGCGGCCAGCCTGGATGCCGTGCCCACCGCGTTCACCTTCCACCCCGCCCCCCGCGACGTGCTGCGGCCAGGCAACCCGATCCCCCGGATCCAGACCCTGGAGGAGCGCCTGCGCCTGCTGGGCGAGCACGGCATGGAGCGGATCGTCGTCGAGCCGTTCACGCTGGACTACGCCGCCCACGACGCCGAGTGGTTCGCCCGGGTCGTGCTCGGGGAGCGGCTTCGCGCCGCAGCCGTGGTCGTGGGCTGGGACTTCCGCTTCGGCAAGGGCCGGGGCGGCAGCATCGACACCCTGCGCGACGCGCTGGACATCCCGGTGGAGCAGGTGCAGGCGCTGGTCGACGGGGAGGAGCCCGTCAGCAGCTCCCGGATCCGCCGCCTCATCGGCGAGGGGGAGGTGGGTGCGGCGACCGCCCTGCTCGATCGCCCCCATGAGCTCCTCGGCGTCGTCGTGCACGGCGACGCTCGCGGCCGCCTGCTGGGCTTTCCCACCGCCAACATCGAGTCCCGCACGGAGCTGGTGCCTGCGAGCGGCGTCTATGCCGTGCAGATGCTGATCCCCGGTGAGGCCCACGCCCTGCCTGGCGTCGCCAACATCGGCACCCGACCGACCTTCGACGGCCCCGACGACACCCGGGTGGAGGTGCACCTGCTGGACTACGCGGGTGACCTCTACAACCAGCGGGTGCGCGTCCGATTCATCGGCCGCCTCCGCGCCGAGCAGCGCTTCCCCTCGCGCGAGGCCCTGGTCGCCCAGATCGGCCAGGACGTGGCCCGCGCCCGGGCCGTGCTCGGACTGGACCCGAATGCCTGAGATCACTGGAAAGACGCCGCTCTTCGGCCTGATCGGACACCCGGTCCGCCACAGCATCAGCCCGACCCTGCACAACGCCTGGTTCCGCCACCACGGCATCGACGGCATGTACGCGGCCCTGCCGACCCGGGAGCCGGCCGGGGACATCCTGACCGCGCTCACCACCCTCGGTGTGTCCGGGGTCAACGTCACCGTGCCCCTCAAGCGCGACATGCTGCCCCTGGTGGACGCGCTCGACGAAGACGCCACCCTCACCGGCGCGATCAACACCCTGGTCCGCGACGGCCGGGACTGGGTCGGCCACAATACCGACGTCGCCGGCTTTTCCGCGGCCCTCGCCGAGCTGGGGGTCGATCCCCACGGCGCCCGGGTCGCCGTGCTCGGCGCCGGGGGGGCCGCCCTCGGGGTCGCCGCAGCCCTGCTCCGTGCCGGCGCCGAGGGTGTCGTGCTCTACAACCGCGACGAGGCCAAGGCTCACCGCCTCGCCGCCCGCCTCGGCGGGGCCGTCTGCGGCGGACCGCTCACCACCCTCGGCTTCTCCGCCCTGACCCCCGATCTGGTCGTCAACGCGCTGCCCGGCGCCGCCCGCGAGCGGGTCCGCGCCCTGCCGATCGACCACCTGCCCCAGACCACCGCCTGGGTGGACCTCAACTACTGGGACCCCGAACCCCCGCACCTGCAGACCCTGCGAGCGCGCGGTCACCGCGTGCAGACCGGGCACCTGATGCTCCTCCACCAGGCGGCGCTGGCGTTTGCACGCTTCACGGGGGTGTCACCGGCAATCGAGGTCGGAAGGGCGCTGTTGCCGCGACAGTCTGCAGCCATGGTCACGGAGCCTGCGGGCATGTAAGCTGATCGTTCGGAGGCCACGCATGACGGACATGCCCGTCCTGGTGTGCACCGGCGGCAGCCAGAAGGGGCAGATCGTCCGGGTTCCCGAGGGGGGTCTGACCCTCGGGCGCGCGCCAGACAACAACATCGTCATCGATGGAGAGGGCGTCAGCCGCTACCACGCTCAGCTGCGGTACGACGGCGGATCGCTGTGGCTGCGCGACGCCGGCTCGCGCAACGGCATCTTCGTCAACGGCAACCGGGTCACCGACTACAAGGCCCTCAAGGCCGGAGACGTCGTCACCTTCGCCGACCACACCTACGCCGTGCGCTGGGAATCGGAAGTCGAGGAGGGAAGCGAGTTCCCCATCGATGAAGAGACCCAGGACGGCAGTCCGGACGGGGAAGGCGGCGAGTCCCGCAAGCCCTGGTACTGGCCCTTCTAGGAGCGCCCGGTGACGTCGCTCGAGGTGGTCATTCGCAAGGCCGGCCAGGCCGATCAGACCGTCCCCTTGCGGGCCGGTACGATGACCCTCGGGCGGGCGGAGCTCAACGAGATCGTGCTCGCGGACATCGGCGTGTCGCGCAAGCACGCCCAGCTCACCGTGAACCCCGACGGCACGGTCCGGGTCGACGACCTGGGCTCGGGCAACGGCACCTGGATCCGCGGCAAGCGCCTCGAGCGTCCGCGCATGCTCGAGCCCGGGGAGATCCTGCTCATCGACCCCTTCACCATCGAGCTGCGCCGGGCCGTCGCCAGCAAGCGCTACACCCCGCGCAGCGACCAGGAGCTGGTGTCCGCCGCCGCCCGGCTCGACGTGCTCCGCGGGCCCAACCTGGCCCAGGGCAGCTACCTCGTGCCCGGCCACGGCCTGTCCATCGGTCGCAGCGAGTACCGCGACGTCGTCGTGCTCGACCCCGCGGCGTCCCGCCATCACTGCGACGTGCTGCAGGAGGACGGCGAGTGGTGGCTGCGGGACCGGGGCAGCAGCAACGGCGTGCACATCAACGACGAGCGCGCCAACGACGCCCATCTGAAGCACGGCGACGTCATCCGGATCGGCAACACCGAGCTGCGCTTCGTGGTGCTGGAGGGTGGGCGACCCATCGGCGCTGCGGAGGAGGAGCGCTCGCTCGAGCTGTCCCTGCCCCTGCCGGTCTCCGCCGTCTCCGCAACCCCCGAGTCCGCCGCCCTGCGCGCCGCCGCCTTCTCCGAGGAGCCGACCGACCCCGAGAGCACCGACAACGTCATCACCGCGAGTCGCCCTCCGCGACGGGCCGGCCCGTGGGTCAGCCTCGGCCTGGGAGCGGTGACCATCGGCCTCGTCTGCGTGGCGGCCTCGCTGATGGTGCTCGCCGGAGTCGTGGCGTTCTCCCTGCGTTCCCAGGGTGTGCAGCTCCTCCCCGAACCCCGCCCCCTGCCCCCTGCCTGGACCCTGTCGACCAGCGTCCAGGGCACCGACGTGGCCGCCCTGTTCGCCAAGGGCGAGGACGCCATGCGCCAGGATCGCCCCGAGGAGGCCCTGCGCACCTTCCACCGCATCCTCGTCATCGACCCCGGGAACCGCGCGGCCGAGCGGTGGTCCTTTGCAGCAGGAGAACATCTCATGCTGGACCACATGCAAGCCCGACTCGACGCGCGAGCCGCCGAGCGCAAGGCGTCGGAGGCCGAGCGGGACGCCCTGCTGCAGCGCCTCCCCAAGCAGGACGCCGTGCACTCGCTCCGCCACGCCTTCCGCGACGACCCGGTGGTGCTGACCCGCATGGGCTGGGCACCGTCGAAGAAGGAGGCGGACCTCGCCCGGCAGCTGGACCGGGCGTACACCCTCGCGAACACCGGTGACACCCTCACCGCCCGCGACGTCTTCCTGGACGTGCTGCGCGAGAGCCAGAACCCCGCGGTCATCGAGCGCGCCCGCTTCGGACTGCGCGCCGCCCGTCAGGAGCTCGCCAGCCAGGCCGCCGCCGACTGGCGCCTGGGGGTCGAGGCCGAGCTCGCCCGGGACCTGCCCGCCGCCCGCGCCGCCTACCGCCGGGTGCTCGCCATCGATCAGGCCAACCCGAGCGCCAAGGCGCGGCTCGGTTACCTGGGAAGCGGACCCGACGACAGCGCGGAAGCGCGGCGATGAACACGACGAACATCCTGGTTGCAGCGTCACTTCTGCTGGCGCTTCCCCTCTCCGCCTGCGCCCCCAAGCGGGTGGCGTGGAGCGATCCGTCCCTGCCCGAGAACCAGGTGCAGATCGAGGTCCTCGCCCCGGCCGGCGTGCTGGAGCAGGGCGCCTCGTCCGACGAGCCCGGCGTGCGCGCGCGGGCGCTGGACATCCTGATCCGCACCGCCCCCACCCCGGACGCCGGCGGCATCGCCAAGCGCGCCCTGTGGGACCCGGACGGCTGGGTCCAGCAGGAGGCCGTGCGCGCACTCGCCGACCGCATGGCCGACCCCAAGGTCGCCGCCGAGGCGGTCACCCTGCTGGAGAGCTTCGTCCGCCGCACCGACGCGCTGGCCGACCCGTACGCGCGGGGTGCCGCCGCGGTCCGCCTGGCCGCCGCCGGGCACATGGACACCAAGGACGCCCTGCACACGGCGTGGAAGAAGGAGCGCGCCGACTGGCGGGCCGCCCCCCTGCAGCTGGGCGCCCTGGCGCTGGGCGACCGCGAGGCCCTCAAGCCCCTCGCCGAGACGCTCGCCAACGGGGACATCGCGCTCGAGACCGACTTCCTGCTCGACATCGGACGCTCCGGCGAGACCGAGCTGGCGGACGCCCTGCGCGAGGGCGACGAGTGGATCGAGGACGAGGTCCGGCTGCCCTACGCGGTCGCGCGCCTGATGCTCGGCGACGACTCGGGCGCCAAGCCCGTCGAGCAGGCGATCAACGGCAGCGATCCCCTCGTGGCGCTCGAGGCCCTCGACTACCTGGTCGAGCTCGACCACGACAAGGTCGTCAACCTGGTCCGCAAGGGGCGCACCGGCGGCACCGACCTGTCCCGCGCCTACGCCCACATGGCGCTGGCCGCCCGGGGTGAGGAGAAGGCGACCATCTACCTGGACGCCATGCTGTCGATGGACCCGGAGGTCCGGGCCCTGGCCGCGCGCTTGTCGGCGAAGGCCGCCGCGAATCCCGATCTGGACAAGAAGGTCGACCGCATCGCGCGCAAGGTGCTGGAGACGGCACTGGGCGACGAGGACGTGCGGGTCCGCCTGGCCGCCCTGCGCGGCGCCACCCGGGTCGGGGGGCTGCTGCCCGAGCCCCCCGTCCGCGCCCACCTCGCCGACGAGCTGCTCGCCGTGCGGGTCGAGGCCGCCGGAGCCCTGCTCGCCCGCGGCAGCTGATGGGACGCCCCTGGCAGGTGGTGCAGACCGCCGAAGGCCTGGAAGCGCACGGGCTCGACTCACCGTGGTCGTACCCCGAGGTGGCGCGCGTGCCCTACGAGCACTGGGAGGCGATCCGGGCGTTCGCGGCTGATCATCCGGCTTGGGACCAGGCGCTCGAGGCGTTGATCGGGCTGGACGAGACGCCCGCCGTCGATCCCCGGGTGGAGGCGGCACAAGTCGCGCTGGAGGCGATCGCAGACGCGCTGGTCGACGCGGCACCAATCAGCCCCGACGGGGCGCCCGAGCCGATGCCGAACGAAGAGCACGTCCGGATGATCGCGGCGATCGTGCACGTGATCGCGCTCGCGAAGGCGCACGGCACGCCGGTGTCGGCGTTCGTGGACTGACTGGCGTCAGAGGAGCGCACCTCGCCGCGAAGGTCCCTGGCGAGCGGAGGAGGCCGGATGCGTTGGCTGGGTGTGGTTGGCTTGGCAGTGGCGTGTGGAGGTCCGCAGGCGGACCCCGAGGTCCCGTGTGTGCCCTTCGATGAGATCCCGATCGTCAACGAGAGCGGCTGGGACGAGACGGAGGTGCCCGACCTGATCCCGGGAGTGCTCGAGGCGTTCGCCCGCGACTCGGGTCACACGTGCCTGCACCTGACCGAGCTGCGGGTCGTCGACTACATCGAGCCGTCGGAGAGTGGCCCGCCCTTCGTGGCAGGACGGCATCGCCGGAGCAGTGGCACGATCCTGCTCCAGAGTCGCGCAGGCGTGCAGACCATCCGCCACGAGCTGTGCCACGCCCTGGACCACAAGGAGCGGATCACCACGGAGGTCGCCGCGGACATCTGGGCCCCGCGAGACGGTGAGTCGGTGGACGACTACGCCGAGCACAGGTGGCCGGGAGAGCTCTTCGCCCGGGCGTGCGAGAGCGGGCCCGAGGATCCGCTGGACCTCGCCCTGCGGGAGCAGTGGGGTCTGCAGACCAGCCCGCGCGCGCAGTACCTGGTCGACGAGGTGTGGGTCGACGCGCCCGTCGCAGACGTCAGGTTCGACCTCGATCTCGACCTGACCCGCGAGGTCATCGGGGAGGGCGACCCCTACTTCTTGATCGTCACCGAAGCCGGCCTCGACGTCGTTCGCGACGACGGCGAGGCGCGGACCCTGGTTCGCCACGACCTCGACCCGCTCACCCCGCGCACCGAGATCCCGCTCCCCGACGACCTGTTCCTCGACGGCGTCTGGATCGACGGCGACCGTACCTGGGTCGGCGGTCAGGGTCGCTGGCTCCAGGTGGATGACCAGGGGATCACCGCCGAGCTGGACCTTCCCGGAGGCGAGGCGGAAGCCCTGACCGGCCTCGGCATCGTGCTCGACGGACGCGTGCTGACCACCGATGGCTTCACCGGGAACGCCGTGGTGTTCGATCTCGAAGACGGGACCCACACCTCGGCCGGCCTGCCCTGGGAGCCGATCCGCGCCCGGTGGCGCGACGGCGATGACGTGGTGCTGCTCGGGGACGAGGGCACCTGGACCGGGCACCCCGACC
>CALATR010000141.1 GCA_937891875.1 uncultured Pseudomonadota bacterium
GAGGCCGGCAAGCGGATCCGGGGCCGACGCTGGCGCTGGACGCAGCGGCGAGCGCGGCCGGGGCGGACCTGTTCGGCGCGGCGTTCGCGAGCCCGACGATCGGCGTGGAGACGGCGTCTGGCGAGGCGGCGGCGGCGTCTGACGCGGTGCCGGGCGGGGAGGTGCTGCGCGCGTCCGCGGCCGATCTCATCCCGGACGTGTGGCCGCTGGAGTTCGGCATCATGGGTCGGATCCTGGCCGGGAACGCCGAGTTCGAGCAGGATGGCGCGGACGTGTTGGACGGGCTCGTCACCGCGGTGGCCGCGGATCCGCAGGTGCTGGACCCGGTGGGCGAGGACGTCTCCGAGGTGGGGGCGCGGCTGGTCCTGGCGCTGCAGGCGCTGGCCCGTGACGCCACCCACGCGGAGGCCCGGCGGGCGGCCGAGGAGGCGTTGGCGGAGACCGGCTGGCTGGAGGGGGTCGAGGAGGGTGTCGATCCGGTACAGCACGTGCTCGAGAGGCTGGGTGGGCGAACCTCGGGCGGAGCGTCGGGCACAGCGGGCGGGGAGATCTCCGACGCGACTGGCGGCACGCCGGGCGGCAAGTCGGTGGCGAACTCGCCGCGGGGCAAGGGCGAGGGTCTGTGGAGTCGGGGGCAGGCGGTGGGAGGGACGGCGGTGGCGTACCGGAAGTGAGGGGGGTGACGGCTGCGGGCGGTCATGGCCTGGGCGGGTGTCGGGCTGGCTGGAAGGTGGCGGGTTCAGAACCGACGTTCCCGTGTCATCACCAGCGTCGGACAGGACGACACCGGTACGTTCGGCAGCCAGGACGCCCGCTATCTGCCTTTCGAGTTCCGCGGCGCCGTCGACTCCATCTGGAAGCTGGAGCTCCTGGACCGCGCCCTGCCCCAGTTCGACCACGACAGCATCACCGATGTGGTCCTGACCTTGGCCTGCACCGCGCGGGACGGTGGTGAGCCGGCCGCCACTGCAGCCAGATCGGCAGCAGTGACGAAGATCAACGAAATGGCTGCTGGAAGCATGCTGACCACCGGATTCGACACGGAACCGTCGCCCACCGCCACGGGTGCGGTGCTCGTGCTGTCCTGCGCACGGCACTTCCCCGACGCCTGGCATGCCTTCTCGAACCCGGCGTCGGGCGTGACCACCCAGGAGGCGGTCTTCGATCTGGACGCGGCACCGCTCCCGTGGGCGCATCGCAAGCTGACCAGCAGCATCCAGACCGCGACAATCGTGGTGGTACCAGAAGGTTCGCCTGCGCCGGGTACGACGACCGCCACCGTGTCCCACACGTCCGGCAGTTTCGGTAGCGGCTCGACCCCCCTGGCCTGGAGTGGCGGGACGGAGCTGGCCGACCTGCCGCAGGGGACTGTGGGTGGGGCCGGCTTCCCCGCCGTCGAGGGTGAGCTGACCGTCCAGCTCGGCTCCGCGGCCTTGGCCCTCCTTGGAGACGTCGCCGACATCCTGGTCTTCCTCCAGTACGACGTGGCCTAGGGGAGCCTGACATGAAGCCCCCAGGATCCGGCGATCCCGCCGCTGACAAGCCCAACCCGTTCGCCCGCGCCGAGACGCCGGGCGCGCCGCGCAACCCCGCACAGCAGGCGCGGGAAGGCGGAGGTGACGGCGCGACTGGCCCCGACGGCGGTGCAGAGGACCGCTTCCTCACGCCCGCTCCGACGGTGTCGCTTCCCCAGGGCGGCGGCGCCATCCGCGGGATCGGCGAGACGTTCCAGGCCAACCCGGTCACCGGCACCGCCGGCATGTCGGTGCCCATCGCGGTCAGCCCCTCGCCTCGAGGCCTGTCTCCGCAGCTCTCGCTGTCCTACGATTCTGGCGCCGGCAACGGGCCGTTTGGCCTGGGGTGGCAGCTCTCCACCGCCTCCATCCGCCGCAAGACGGACAAGGGCCTGCCCCGGTACCGCGACACCGCGGATGGCCGGGGGGAGTCGGACGTCTTCCAGCTGGCCGGTGCCGAGGATCTGGTGCCGTGGCTCGACGGCTCCGGCGTACCGGTGATGCGCACAGCCACTGAAGACACGGTGGATTTCACGGTCGTGCGTTTCCGGCCACGCATCGAGGGTGCGTTCGCCCGCATCGAGCGCTGGACCAGCCAGGCGACCGGCGACGTCCACTGGCGCACGCTCACGGGCGACAACACCTGGCGGATCTTCGGGAAGACCCCGTCTGCCCGCGTGGCCGATCCGGACGACCCGACCCGGATCTTCCAGTGGCTGCTGGAGGAGGTCCGCGACGAGCGGGGCAACGTCATGGTCTTCGCCTACAAGGTCGAGGACCGCGCCAACGTCGACCCGCGTGAGCCCGCCGAGCGCGCCCGGGGCCTCGATGGCCACCGGGCCACGTTTACGTACCTGAAGTCCATCGACTACGGAAACAAGTCGATGGGCACGGCGTCGGGGGGCTTTCACTTCAAGGTCGTGCTCGACTACGGCGAGCACACGGCCA